>JBOHVR010000153.1:0-3712 GCA_050735755.1 Binatia bacterium | reverse complement strand
GCCCAGTACGTGGCCACCACTCGTGCGGGGTTTCTCGAGGTCCTGCGATCGTTTATCAAGGCACCTCAGCCTGCAGATCTTCCCAATCGTCTTGTTGACCAGACCTTGGGTCCAACGGAACCGCGAGGGCGAAACGATATACTTCGGGAGTTTGGAATTTCTGAGGATGAGTTTGATATACGATACCAAGGCTATCACCTCGCATCACAGATCTTCGGTTCCCAGGCTGCAGCGGAGCCTAATGATGCGGGATTTGTCGGAGGTCGGGGGTGCTCAGGGCATCAGAGATTCGCCTGGCGCAAAGCAATTCTTATCAAGCCATCCTCAATCGAATCATTTGTAGGTTAACTTATGACCGGGAACATGGGCCAGGCGAGGAAGCGTCCCCGGATGTTTTGAAAATGGAGCCGAGCACGAAAAGACCATGGTGGAAGCTCTGGTGACGACATTCACACTTTCTTCTGAAAATCGCTGATCTGATTCACAAACTGTCTCGCATTGTTCTCTCTGATTGTCTTCTCTACATGCGCTGATTCGTTTCTCCAGTCTCGCCATCTGTTGAGATCAGCCGCAGTCACACCGAATCGCTGTAGTTCCGGTTGCTCCCCTAACTCTTCCTCAATTTCCCATAGCTTTTTGCCAATGACGTGCAGACCGCAACGCTTGCCGAACACCCGCAGGAGTTCCTCGTACACTCTACCGGCGATTTGGGCAGCAATCACATGATCGTGCTTCACGAGAACCCTAGCGAGAAGTAAGCGACGCCACAATAAACGGTCCCCCCGGGCCGCTTTAAAGGAGAGCCTTCCGCCGCCTAAGAGGTTATCAATGATAAGCTCTTGGAAAAACTCATCCTGATGCATCTTTTCTGCTGTTACTTCATAACCTTCTGCAAAACTAAGATGGGCCGCTGCCCAGATAGCCATATCCACTTTCGCGACTCTGCCCAATTGGTAATGATCACGAAGCTTTCGAAGCACCTTTAGATAGTGTAGGTAATAGGATACGCTGGTTTGTTTGGGTACGAGGTTGAGAAAAGAGAGTACGGGTGGTGACATAATTCCAAATTCTTTCGGACACACAAACCGTAAAACAACAGACGCAACTTCGATGCTTTGAAGCCGATCGTATAACTCAGCTACGACAATGCGCGTCTTGGGCCCGGGGAAATCTGGCGGAAGGTTACGACGGAGCCAAAAGTCCCGTGCAGACGAGGCCAGTATTTCGGGTAAGACCAGGCTGGACTTTTTTGGATCGCCCGTACAGTCTTTCGGCTTATTTGCCTTCTGTTTCGCGCATCCAACACAGCGTCGTCATTTTCCACCATCTCAAGATGCTGTCTCATCGGCGTAAAGCGCTCGGTCGCTTTTGGAAACAATCTATAAAATTCACGCAACCAGCTGTCCATAACCTAACACTCCAATTCTTCTATAGTTGCACCGTAAAGGAGGCCGCTGCAAGAAGCTGCTAGGAGAGCGCTGGGAAGAGTTGGACCTCTTCGACAGCATTCAACTGCGAGGCGTGGTCCGGGTCTGCCGCGAGTCGCGAAGCCTTTCCGATGCGGGCCGCAGACTCTTCGGCGCCTCACGCGGTCGCAAAGCCACAACGAACGACGCCGATCGCTTACGCAAGTATCTGGCTCGCTTCGACCTCGATTGGCTGCAAGTCATAAGCCCATAGGATTGACGCTCAGAATCGGAGTTGAGACCGCGGGAACGTTTGACATTCGAGATGGCACTGGTTCTTAGCCCCTGCCCGTCTACGTTTTCGCGCCGGTTTCCGGTACAATCCACCTACCGTGTTCAGGCGGTTTGCAGATTGGCTGACGGATCTTCTTTTTGAGCCCGGTCGCCGGCGCCGGCTCGCGGTACTGTCCTTTTTTCTCATCGTTCTCTTTCCGGTCTTCTTAATCGCGACTCTGAGCTATTGGCAAACGGACAGGGAGTTAACCCGCGCCGCTTACTCCCGGCGTCAAACTATCGCTTATCTGGCAGCCGTCACCGTAAAAGAAAAACTGGACCGCATGACGGACTTGGCGGTCTCGCTGGCAACGCCCGCGCGCTTCCGGCAACTGGTTGGCGCCGGAGACTGGGAGCCGGCCATTAAGCTTCTCCTAGAAGTACCGAAAAATTTCCCCTTCGTTGATCGAATACTGCTGACGGATCCCGAAGGGACGCTCATGGCGAATAGGCCCCGTGTTATCAAGACGGTGGACACAAGTCTTGCTGACACTGATTGGTACCAAGGCGTCTCGCGCAGTAAGAAACCTTACGTTTCCGAAGTCTATCAAAGATCAGGTGAACCCGCTGTCAGTGTCGTCGCTGTTGCTGTCCCGATCCGAAGGCAGCGGGAAGCCGATGGCATCTTAGTCCTTGAAGTGCGGCTTAGCGCTTTTCTCGATTGGACCAAAAATATCGATGTCGGACCCAGCGGCTTTATCTACTTTGTGGACGGTAAAGGGAGCCTAGTTGCGCACCCTAATTATCCTCCGGAAGGGAAACTCGTCGATTTTTCCGCTGTGCCCGAAGTTAAGAACGTCTTAAGCGGCCAACGCGGCGTTGAGGTCCAAGTAAACCCTCTCGACAAGGAAGAGAGAATTGCGGCTTACGAGCCGGTCCCAGGTTATGGCTGGGGGGTCATTGCCGCGCAATCGACCGCGGCGGCATTGGTGACCAGGCGCGCCACCTTGAACCGGCTTCTGAGGATTTACGGCTTTATCATTCTCCTGAGCTGCGGGTTGGCTTACGTCATCTGGCGCACCTTGGCAGAGAGAAAAATGGCTGAGCAGGAAAGTCGCAAGCTTAACGAGGAGCTGAAGCAACAGGCGTTTCAGCTCGAAGCGGCCAATCGGGAGTTGGAAGCATTCAGTTATTCAGTGTCCCACGATTTGCGCGCTCCTCTCAGGAGCATCAATGGTTTCAGTCAGGCCCTGCTGGAAGACTGCGGCGCCGTTTTGGACGCCACTGGAAAAGACCACTTGCGGCGCGTGCGCGCCGCTACGCAGCGCATGGGCCAGCTCATCGAAGGCATTCTCGAGTTGTCGCGCGTGACGCGCAGCCAAATTCGCATCGAGAACGTGAACTTGAGCGCCCTGGCGGAGGAAGTGGCAGCCGATCTGCGAGCCTCTAACCCCGAGCGAGCAGCGCAGTTTCAAATCGCTGCAGATGCGTCCGTGCGCGGCGATTCGAGGCTGTTACGAGCTGCTCTCGCAAATCTTTTGGACAACGCGTGGAAATTTACGAGTAACCAGCCGCTAGCGAAGATTGAATTCGGCGTTACTCATAATAATAGCGGAGCTCGGGTGTTTTTTGTCCGGGACAACGGGGCAGGCTTCGATATGGCCTTCGTGGACAAGCTCTTCGGGGCCTTTCAGAGGTTACACCACACTTCTGAATTCGAAGGCACCGGCATTGGACTGGCTACTGTGCAACGGATCGTTTACCGGCACGGGGGCAAGATCTGGGCTGAAGGGGCTGTGAACAAAGGGGCTACCCTCTACTTCACATTGCCGGATTAGCGCAACGGCGCAGCGACGTGGAGAAACTGCTGACGCGTTCCTAGTGTAGTGCCTCTTAAATGAAGGCGCTTATTCTTCGACGTAACATTTAGAATCCGGGAATGAAATTTCATGCGAAAGACTCTAAATCCCAAGCCATCACCGCAAGTTATCATCCCGCTGGTATGTAACACATCCGCCGCCATGATGCTCGAC
>JBOHVR010000152.1:0-3008 GCA_050735755.1 Binatia bacterium | reverse complement strand
GCGCGAGATCTTTCCCCGCTGCCACATCTCGGGCGGCGTGAGCAACATTTCGTTTTCTTTCCGGGGCAACGACGTGGTCCGCGAAGCCATGCACGCCGCCTTCCTTTACCACGCCATCCAGGCCGGCATGGACATGGGTATCGTGAATGCCGGCCAGCTTGCGGTCTACGAGCAGATTCCCCAGGATCTCTTGGAGCGCGTCGAAGATGTTCTCTTCAACCGCAGGCCTGACGCGACCGAGAGGCTTCTTACCTTTGCGGAACAGCTCAAGGGAAGGAACAAAACCGAGGCCGCGGAAGAAGACTGGCGCAAGGAAAACGTCGAGCACCGTTTGGCGCATGCCATCATCAAAGGGGTCGTCGATTACATCGAGCCGGATCTGGAGGAGGCCCTGAAGCAATACCCGCGCCCGCTCCAAATTATCGAGGGTCCTCTCATGGACGGGATGAACGTCGTTGGCGACCTCTTCGGCGAGGGCAAAATGTTTTTGCCCCAGGTCGTAAAGAGCGCCCGCGTCATGAAGAAGGCCGTCGCGTATCTGACCCCTCGCATGGAAGCGGAAAAGAAAGCCGCGCAGCACAAGGCGCGCCAACTCAAGTTGGTCTTTGCGACGGTCAAGGGAGACGTTCACGACATCGGCAAGAACATCGTCGGAGTTGTCTTGAGCTGCAACAACTATGAGGTCATTGACCTGGGCGTCATGGTGCCGGCCGACAAGATTATCGAAACCGCCCTCGCCGAGAAGGCGGACATCATCGGCTTGAGCGGGCTGATCACCCCGTCGCTCGACGAGATGGTCCATGTCGCCAAGGAGATGGACCGGCGCGGCCTCACGCTGCCCTTGTTGATCGGCGGCGCCACGACCAGCAAACGCCACACCGCGGTGAAAATCGCCCCCGCCTACCGCTGCGAAACCGTTCACGTGATCGACGCTTCGCGCGCGGTGCCGGTGGTGGGAACTCTCGCCAATCCGGAAGCGCGCCAGAGTCTGGCGGCAAAAAATCGCGCGGAACAGCAGGCGTTGCGGGAACAGTATGAGACCAAAACCGCCGCGGACCTGTTGACCTATGACGATGCGGCGCGGCGCAAACTTCACATCGATTGGGAGGAGTCGATGATTGCGGTCCCCGAGTTTACCGGACAGAGGATTCTCCGAGACTACCCGCTGTCAGAGCTCGTCCCCTATATCGATTGGACGCCGTTCTTTCACGCGTGGGAGATGAGAGGTCGCTACCCCGATCTTCTGCATGATCCCGTGCGCGGCGCGGCGGCAAAGGAGCTGTTTGCCAACGCGCAACAGCTCCTGAATGAAATCGTCGCGAAGAAGTTGCTGACGGCTCGCGGCGCCTACGGCTTCTATCCCGCGAACAGCGACGGCGACGACATTGTCCTGTACACCGACGCCTCCCGCAAAACCGAGCTCGCGCGTTTTCATACCCTGCGCCAGCAGAAAGAGAGCCAGCGGGCGCGGCCGCAGTATGCGCTCGCCGATTTCATCGCGCCGCGCGACTCCGGTCTTGTGGATTACCTGGGAGCCTTCGCCGTCACCGCCGGTCACGGAACCGACGAACTGGTGCGCCGTTTCGAGAACGACCATGACCCCTACAACGCGATCATGGTCAAGGCCCTGGCCGATCGGTTGGCCGAGGCATTCGCGGAATATCTCCACAAGCGCGCGCGCCGGGATTGGGGTTACGGCAAAGATGAAAACTTATCGAACGAGGATCTGACGGCGGAGCTCTATCGCGGCATCCGGCCTGCGCCCGGCTATCCGGCTTGCCCCGACCACACGGAGAAAAAGATATTGTTTTCGCTGCTCAACGTCGAAGAGGCCACTGGGATAACGCTCACCGAGAATTTCGCCATGTTCCCGGCGGCCGCGGTCTGCGGTCTTTATTTCGCCAACAAAGAAGCTCGCTACTTCGCCGTGAACGCCATCGGGCGAGACCAGGTGGAATCTTATGCGGCGCGCAAAGGAATGGAAGTTGCTGAAGTGGAGCGCTGGCTTGCGCCGATTCTGGGATACGATCCGGCGCGGGTCTCCGCGCGCGCCTAACGCCGCGCGCCCGCCGCTCTCATCGCTCCGCGCCTTGCGACCATTTGGTCACCGGCGTGGGCATGCGTTCGCCGTCAACGTAGATGGCATCCACGCGCTCGTTGAAGAAGCAGAGAAGCCCCTTAACCTTGGGGCATTCGGGAACGGGGTCTTGATAGCTCCAGACGAGGTCCTTCAGCAATTGATCGCCGGCTCTCAGCGACCAATACGAGGCAATCCCCTTGTAGGGACAGCGCGTCGATGTCGCGCTTCGTTCCAGCCGCTCCATCCGCGCATCTTCTCGGGGAATATAATACCGGATCGGATGCCCGGGCTCCAATAAAAGTTTTGGGCGCCGCGTGTCCGCTACTTTTTCTCCCCCGGCCACGATCTCCACGTGGCGCGAGCTCTGGAGGACGTCGATCCTCTTGAAGGGATCGCGCGCGTGGACAAAGACCTCTTCGTCCTCTTCGTACCAGGCCTCCATCCTGCGCCATTCAAACGATAGGAAGTCCCGGATCGCGGCGCATTCGGCAGGGGGCTCAGGGTAACTCCAGGCCGCCTCGCCGGCAGTCCGGTTCCCCGCCTCCACGGACCAATAGCGCGCTTCGCCCTTGTACGGACAGCGCGTCGTGTGTTCGCTGGGGGTTAACAGATCCATGCTCACGTCAGCGGGCGGGAAATAGTAGACCGGCAAGCAACGCGCCTCGCGCAAGAGGAGAACACGCTTACTGTCCGCAACCGTCGCGCCGTCAAAGACTACGCGTAATAGCTTTGGGCTCTCAACGACATGAACCCAGTGCTGGGGGTCTTGAGGAAAGATCCGCGCGCCGTAGAGAGGGGGGAGCTGCGGTGCTGAGAATGCACTCACAAGAAGGTCCTTCGCAATTAGAATTAACCGCCGCTTTGACCGTAGGCCCCGAAGATTTTCGCGAACGTCTGTCTCAGGCTAGCGCGCAGCTCCGTACTCACG
>JBOHVR010000151.1:0-10441 GCA_050735755.1 Binatia bacterium | reverse complement strand
CTGCTGGGATGCCCGTTGCATCACTTCCTGGATCTGGAGCGTGCCCAGATTGGCAAAAAGAAGGAGGAGTCCGATAGCCATCGCCGTATCGCCGATGCGCGTGACGATGAATGCTTTGCGGGCAGCGCTCCCGTTTGCCGGGTCTTTGTACCAGAAGCCTATGAGGAGATAACTGCACAGGCCCACCCCTTCCCAGCCGAGATAGAGAAGCAGTAAATTGTCGGCCAGCACCAGCGTCAACATCGAGCCGACAAAGAGATTCATGTAGGCAAAGAAGCGGCTATAACCCTCTTCGTTGATCATGAACTCAACCGAATACAGATGAATGAGAAAACTAACGAAGGCGACGACCAGCGCCATTACCAGCGAAAGCGAATCCAGGTAAAAAGTGATTCCCGGCGCGAAATCACCGACTTGGATCCAGGTCCAGAGAGTTTGAGAGTAAGCGTGTCCCGCAGGTGGAAAGCGGATGAAGCTGATACTCACCAGTATGGCGAGAATCGTTGACAGTCCAACCGAACCGACACCTATGATTGCCACACCGGCGCGCGCAAGGCGCCGGCCCATCAGCACTAACGCCAAAAACCCGGCGAACGGCGCGATTGGAATTAGCCACAACAGTGCCAGCACAATTAGCCTCGCATCTTACTGGCGGCATCGATGTCCAACGTCTTGAATCGGTAGTAGAGTTGGAGGACCAGCGCCAGGCCGACCGATACCTCTGCCGCTGCCATGGTCAAGACAAAGATAAACATGACCTGGCCATCGGGTTGTCCCCAACGCGATCCGGCGACGACGAAGGCCAGCCCCGCGGCGTTCAACATGATCTCGATCGACATCAAAATGAAAATAATATTGCGGCGCACGAGAACGCCGATCAGTCCGAGCGCGAAGAGAATTGCAGCCAGCAGGAGGCCGTGTTCCATGGGCATGGCGGCCGTCACCACGATTTCCCTCGCTCGTCCTCGTCTGGTGTGCTGCGACGACCGAGGTGATACGCGCCGATCAAGCCCGCCAGCAATAGCAGCGAAGCCAGTTCCACGCCCAGGAGGTAGGGTCCGAACAATGCGATGCCGACCTGCTTCGGTCCGATGCTCTGAAATTCCGAACTCTGGATACCTCCATTGGCAAATACATAGACCAGCTCACCGATCAGAATCAGTGCGAGGATCGACGGCAGGACCCACATTCCCGGCTTGAGCCATCGCCGCTCCTGTTCCGCCGCCTCCGCGCCCAGGTTGAGCATCATCACCACGAAGATAAACACCACCATGATGGCTCCCGCGTAAATGATCACCTCCAGGGCGGCGATAAACGGCGCGCCCAGCGTGAAAAACACCAGCGCCACCGAGAGCAGCGAGACGATCAGATAAAGCAAGGCATGAACCGCATCGAGCCGGCTGATTGCCAACACGGTCGAAAGGACGGCAACCGCGGCGGATAGGTAGAAGACGCTGTTCATGGCGAAACCTTTTGATACCCCGAAGATCCCGAGCTTTCATCGACTCCCGGCGACGGGAAGGAGGAGATTTCCCTCTGGTTCTTATGGGGAAACGGGGCGAGGCGAGTGTTCTTGCAGTGCCAAGATTTTTTCACGGCAGCAGGCTCCTGACATCGACGGGCGGGTCTTCGTGCTCGGACTCTCCCTTCTCTTTACCCTTAATCTGAAGGCCCGCTACACGGTAAAAGTTGTACCCCGGATACTTGCCGGGCCCGCTGATCAGCAGGTCTTCCTTTTCATAGACCATACTCTGCCGTTGGTACTCCGACATCTCATAGTCGGGGGTCAATTGGATGGCGTATGTCGGGCAGGCCTCTTCACAGAAGCCGCAGAAAATGCAGCGCGAAAAATTGATGCGGAAAAATTCGGGATACCGCCGTCCATGCTCATCCTCGGTGGCCTGCAATGCAATGCAATCAACGGGACAGGCGACCGCGCAAAGGTAGCAGGCCACACAACGCTCCTCGCCGTCGGGATCACGCGAGAGAATGATGCGCCCCCGGTAACGCGGCGGTAGAACCACCTTCTCGTCCGGGTATTGAATGGTCTCCCGCTTGTGAAACAGGTGGAGGAAGACAAGCCATAGGGATTTCACCAAACTGATCATCGTTGCTCCTCTCTAATCAACCGCCAGCAGAATGCCTCCCGTAACAACCAGGTTCAGCAAGGCCAGCGGCAGCATCACCTTCCAACCGAAGACCATCAGCTGATCGAAGCGCGGGCGCGGCAGGCCCGCGCGCAGAAGAATGAAAAAGCACAGAAACACAAACGTCTTCAGGACGAACCACACGACCGGCGGCAACACCGGCCCGAGCCAGCCGCCGAAGAACAAAGTCACGATCAGCGCTGAAATCAGTGTGATACCGAGGTACTCGCCGACGAAGAACATGCCGAATTTCATCCCCGAGTACTCGGAATGGAATCCCGCCACCAGCTCGCTCTCTGCTTCGGGCAAATCGAACGGCAACCGCCGGGTCTCCGCAATGCCGGCGATCAGAAAGACGACGAAACCGACAAACTGCGGAATGCAAAACCACACGCGTCGCTGTTCCTCGACAATCTTCTCCAGATTGAACGAACCAGCCAGGAGCACGACCCCCATCAGCGACAATCCCATGAAGACCTCGTAGCTGAGCATTTGCGCTGCCGCCCGCAGGCCGCCGAGCAGCGAGTATTTGTTGTTTGACGCCCACCCGGCCAGCACGATGCTGTAAACGCCCATGGACGACATCGCCAGAAAGAAAAGCAGGCCGATATCGAGATTCGCCACCGCAACACCCGGTGCAAACGGGATGACCGCAAACGCCAGCAACGCCGTCACCATGATCACCGCCGGCGCAATGACAAACACCGCTCTGTCCGCAAACGGCGGAATCCAATCTTCCTTGAAGAAAATCTTGATCATGTCGGCCGCAACCTGGAGCAGTCCGAAGGGCCCGACGCGGTTCGGTCCATACCGGTCCTGCCATACTGCCAATAACCGCCGCTCCATCCAGATCAACCCCGCGCTGACCGTCAACACTGCGGTCAACACGACCAACACAATCAGAAGCGAACGAGTAGTTTCGTTCATGACCAACCACACTGGACGGCCCGGTTCATCACGCAGCTCCCAGGTTCGTCCATGCCGGCAGTGCCACACCCTGCAATTGCGGCAGACCCGCCGGAACGCCTGCCACGCCTCTTGGCAGGCCGGGTAGCGGCTTGAACGGCAGCCGTCGCTTCACGCCGCACAACCTGACTTCGACTTCCTGCCCATCTTTTATGCGGAGGCGCCGGGCATCTTCGGGATTCAGCGCGAGGTAAGGTTTCGGCGCGAGTTCTGTGATGTTGTGGGATTGCATGCTCAGCTCTTCCGATCCAAAGATGTGATGGATGGGGAGAAGCAGCCAGCGACCGTCGCCCGGCGAAAAGGGAGCCGGTATGACACCGAAATAGTTTGGCTTCCCCGCCGCGCTCGGCTCGATCAGCCGTTTGCCAGGGTCACCCCCGCGCAATTCACCGCCCACCTCGGTCTGGAACTTGTTAACAGATTGCACCGAGTTCCAGCCTGGCGCCCAGTAATAGGGAATGAGCACAGAGGGTGGCTTGCCTTGGTATCCTTCCATCGAGAAGGCCAGCGGCGAATCGGGGTCCTCCGGCGGCTTGGGTTCATCGACGTTGATCTTGGCGCTCATGGATGTGCGCCCGCTGTAGCGGTGCGGTTGGCGGGCAATTTTTTGACCCGCGATGCGAAAACCGGCAGGCGGCGCGATCTCCGCGATCGGCTTGAAAATCGGCAGCCCGTTGGCCACGGCATCGACGATCGCATCGAAATTGTCCCATGCCCTGGCTTCCCGCCTTCCCGCCGCAACCATCATGTCAGCTAGCCAGCGCCAGCTCTCCTTAATTTCCCCTGCCGCCGGCAGAACTCTATAGAAACGCTGCGCCCGTCCTTCGTTGCTGACCAGCGTGCCGTCTGATTCCGCAAATGTTGCCGCCGGCAAGACCACTTCGGCTTTGTCGGCCGTGGCGTGCGCCAGGTGGTCAAGGACGACCACATGTTTCGCTGCGTCGAACAGCGCATCAACGACAGCAGCGTCAGCGCGCCGGTACAGATCGTTTTCCAGAACGATCACGGTATCCGCTTTGCCATCCCGCACCGCTTGGAAAGCTGCGGCAAGTTCATTCCCGTGCATCAGGGAGAGGCCGAGGCTGTTGCATTCCGGCACGGTGAAACAGAGGTGGGCCTGACGGTTTTTTCCGCATAGCGCCCAGGCCACATTCGTTGCAGCCTGGATCACGGCTTCACTACCGCAACTGGTCCCGGAGACGACCAGCGGCCGGTTGGCTTGTTTCAATGCCGTAGCAATATTCTCCGCCAGCGAGCGGATGTCGTCCGGCAGCTTCTCCACAGCAGCCACGCCGTTATCCAAGGCATGTGCAACGGCAAACCCGAGTCGCGCCAAATCGTCGGGAGGGGCATGGTAGGACCGGAGCGCCACGTCATCCAGTCGCGTGACATGCGGCGCGGCAAGGAAGAACGGGCCCTTCTGGTCCTGAATGACCTGCCGCATCGCGGCGTCGTTCCATGCGGGGATCTTGAGTTTTTCTGCCAACTGACGCGGTTGCCGGCGGGCAGCCTGTCGCAGCGCAAGCGCCAGAATCGGGGCCGTATTGGTGACGTCCTCGCCCAACACCAGCACCGCGTCGCACTGTTCGACATCGCGCAACGACGGCGAGCGCGCCGGGCCGTTTTGCAAAATCTTCGAGGCGGCGCTCACTAATCGTGAATCGACTGCGGACATGCCATGGAAAAAGCGCTCGGGACCAACCAGGGTGCGCAGTGCGAAGTTGGCCTCAAGCGAGGCGCGCGGCGAACCAATGCCGATGACCTTCGCGTCTCTCGAAAGAAGACCGGCGACGTATCCCAAGGCGTTTTGGTTTTGGTTGGCGCGGATCACGGGTTTGCGGATTCGCTGCTCGTTGTTGACGAACTCATAGCCGTAACGGCCGCGATCGCAGAGGAAGTAACCGTTGACCTCGTGGTTGTATCGGTTGTGGATGCGACGCAGCATTCCGTAACGCTCTCCAGGAATGGTGTTGCAGCCCAGGCTGCAGTGGACACAGATGGAGGGAGCCGTTTGCAGGTCCCATTTACGCGTGTAGTGCTGCTTCAGTGTTTTGTCGGTGAAGACCCCTGTCGGACAGACCTCAACCAGGTTGCCGCTGAACTCATTCTCCAGCAGCCCGTCGGTGTGGCGCCCGAAATAGACGGAGTTGTGCGCGGCGAAGACATCAAAGTCGCGCCCGCCGGCATAGTCGCGATAGAAGCGGACGCAGCGGTAGCAGGCAATGCAGCGGTTCATCTCATGGTTAATGAACGGGCCGAGATACTGGTTCCGGTGGGTTCGCTTGTTGAAGCGGAAGTCGCGGTAGTTATGGCCGGTCATGACCGTCATGTCCTGGAGATGGCATTCGCCGCCCTCGTCGCAGATCGGGCAATCGTGCGGGTGGTTGATCATGAGCCACTCGATCACGCTCGTCCGAAAGTCCCGCGCTTCCTGGTCCTGGACGGAAACGCGCATGCCCTCTTCTGCGGGGGTCATACAGGCCATCACGATCCGGCCCCTGGCGTCGTCCTTATCTTTAAACTGTTTGATGGCGCACTGGCGGCACGCGCCCACCGATCCCAATGCCGGATGCCAGCAGAAGTAGGGAAGATTGATACCGAGAGAGAGGCAAATGTGCAGGAGGTTTTGCCCAGCTTCCACTTGGTACGGTTTTCCGTCAATATAGATCTCTGCCATCCCTCATCTCCACGCGCACCGCTTCTCGCGAATGTGTCGTTCGAAATCTTCACGGAAATATTTGAGCGCGCTCTGCAGCGGCTCCATCGCGCCGGGCGCGAGCGCGCAAAACGTGTGGCCCGGCCGCAGCAGCTTGGTATGCAACGCGAGCCTCTCCAGGTCCCTCGGTTCCCCGCGACCGTCCTCCAACGCTTGCAAGGTTTGCGCCGTCCACGGCAGGCCATCGCGACAGGGCGTGCACCACCCGCACGATTCCTGAGCGAAGAATTTCTCCAGGTTTTGCACCATGCCTATGGGGCACGTCTGGTCGTCCAGGACAATCATGGTGCCGGTCCCTAAGCGGCTGCCCGCTTGCTCGACCGACCCGTAATCCATCGGCACGTCCAGGTGTTGCTCGGTGAGAAAATCGGTCGAAGCGCCGCCCGGCAGCAAAGCGCGGAACTTGCAGCCGTCGCGCATCCCGCCCGCATGTTCTTCGAGAATTTCGCGAATGGTCGTGCCCATTGGCAGCTCCCACAATCCCGGTCTTCTGATCTTCCCGCTCACGCCATAGAGTTTCGTTCCGCTGTCGCGCGAGCGGCTCAGTTGCGTGAACCATTCCCAGCCCTTGGTGATGATAGGGGGGATGTTGCAGAGTGTCTCGACGTTGTTCACGATGGTCGGCTTCCCCCAGAGACCGCGGATTTGCGGGAACGGAGGTTTGGCGCGCGGGATCGCCCGCTTGCCTTCCAGCGAATTGAGCAGGCCGGTCTCCTCCCCGCACATGTAACGGCCGGCGCTCACATGCAGGTGGAGCTCCAGACTGTAGCCCGAGCCGAGGATGTTTTTCCCGAGACAGCCCGCCTGGTAGGCTTCGGCGATGGCTTTCCGTAACCGCTTTTCTGCCAGCTTGTAAGCCCAGCGCAAAAAGATGTAGGCCACGTCCGCTTCGATAGCGTAGGCGCTGAGGATGGCGCTCTCGACCACCAGATGCGGGTCGCCCTCCAGCAGCAGGCGATCCTTGAAAGTGCCGGGCTCCATCTCGTCGGCGTTGACGACAAGGTATTTTGGATGTGGCGCGTCATCGCCCATCGGCACGAAGCTCCATTTCTTACCCGTGGGGAAACCGGCGCCGCCGCGGCCGCGCAGATTGGAATTTGACACTTGCTCCTGCACTTGCTTAGGCGTCATCTGTTGCAGCGCCTTGCGCAGCGCCTGGTATCCACCCGCCTGCTCATAGCCGCGCAAATCGAGCGGTTCTTCTCCCCGGCGAATGTTCTTGGTGAGCGGCGCTTCCATGACTTGTTCTCCTACGGATGCTTCGCCAGAATCCCGTCGAGATTCTCAGGATCAAGGTCCCGGTAAAGGTCGTTGTCGATCATCATCGCCGGCGCGTGATCGCATGTGCCGAGGCACACGATCGGCAGCAGGGTGAAGCGTCCGTCGCCAGTTGTTTCGCCGAGCCCGATACCGAGCCGCTCGCTCAGCCGCTGCCGCAACCGTTCATAGCCCATAATCCAGCAAGTGACGCTATCGCAGACAAGAACCACGTGTTTGCCGACCGGCTTGCGGAAAATCAGATTGTAGAAGGTGGCGACATTGTCCAGTTCGTCCGGCGTCATCTCCAGGTAATGTGCAAGCTCGCGGAGGCTTTCATCAGAAACCCAGCCCCGATGCCGCTGGACGATCTTCAGCGCGTCCACGCAGGCCGCGCGCTTGTGGCTGTAATGCCCCAGTTCCGCTTCGATTTCCTTCTTTTCTTCTTCACTCAGCATGCTTCTTCTCTTAACGGTCGACATCCGCCAGCACGAAGTCGATGCTGCCCAAAATGGCCATCAGGTCCGGAACCATGAATCCGCGACTAATCACCGGCAGCATCTGCATGTGCGGGAATGACGGCGTGCGAATCCTCGTGCGGTAAGAGGCTGTGCCGCCGTCACTGATCAGGTAATATCCGTTGTTCCCCTTGGTGGCCTCGATGCCCATAAACGCTTCGCCAGGCGGGATCACCGGCCCCCAGCTCACGCTCACGAAATGGGTGATCAGGGTCTCGATGTCGCGCATCGTGCGTTCTTTCAGCGGCGGCGTGACCAGCGGATGGTCCGATTTATAAGGGCCTTCAGGCATGTTGTTGACGCATTGCTCGATGATCCGCAGGCTCTGGCGCATCTCCTCCACCCGCACAACGGCGCGATCGTAGCAGTCGCCGTGAGTCGCCGTAGGCACCTCGAATTCCAATTGATCGTAGCCGGAGTACGGACGCTTTTTGCGGAAGTCCCATTCCAGGCCGGTCGCGCGCAGGCCCGGACCCGTCACGCCCCATTCGATGGCGGTCTCCGTCGTGTAATCGCCGACGCCTTGCGTGCGCGCTTTGAAAAGCCGGTTCCGCATCACCATCGTGTCATACTCCCGAAGTCGCTTGCGCTGGTAGTCAATGTAACGGCGGATCATGGGGTCCCAGCCCTGGGGCAGATCCTGCGCGACACCGCCGATGCGAAACCAGCTCGGGTGCATGCGCCCGCCGCAGATCGCTTCGACGATTTCAAAAATCCGTTCGCGGTCGGTGAACATGTAGAAGACCGGCGAGAGTTGTCCCACGTCCTGCGCAAAAGTGCCGTACCAGACAAGATGACTGGCGATGCGGAACAGCTCCGCCATCATGATGCGAATCAGTTTTACACGGTCCGGCACTTCGATCCCCGCCAGTTTCTCAACCGCCAGGCAGTAGACCAGGTTGTTCATCACACCGCCCAGGTAATCGATGCGGTCGGTGTAGGGGATGTAGGTGTGCCAGGACTGGCGTTCCGCCATCTTTTCCGCGCCGCGATGGTGATAGCCGATGGCGGGCACGGCATCGACAATCTCTTCGCCATCGAGTTGCAAAATGATGCGCAGCACACCGTGAGTGCCCGGGTGCTGCGGGCCCACGTTGAGAAACAGAAAGTCGTTATTCTCGCTCTGGCGTTTGAGTCCCCATTCCTCAGGCTTGAACTCCAGGGCTTTCTCCTCTTGCTCTTGCTTGTCGTCCGGTAACTCGAACGGCCCCATCTCGGTGGCACGGGCCGGGTGTTCCTTGCGCAACGGATGCCCGTGCCAGGTCGGCGGCATCAAAATCCGCCGCAAGCGCGGATGGCCGTCGATGGAGATGCCGAACATGTCCCAGATCTCGCACTCATACCAATTCGCGGCAGGCCAAATGTCGGTGATGGTCGGGATCGAAGGATATTCGCCTCGAACAGCCACCTTCAGACGGAGGTCCTGGTTGCGATCCAACGAAAGCAGATGATAGAGGACGGTAAATTCGTTGTCGGGTTGGCCGTCGCGATGGGCGCGGTTACGCTCGTCAATCGCGGTCAGGTCATAAAGCATGCGATACGGCCGCTTGATCTCCGCTTTAAGATAGCGCAGCACATCGCGCCCCCGATCGCGCGGCACCCACGCCGTGGGAATTTCATCGCGTGTTGTCTGAGGCGTGACGACTCCTTCGCCGAATTTTTCTTGCAGCTCCTGCAGGATGTCGATCGGATCCCTCATCGCACAAACGTTAAACCTGGTCTGGAGTTCGTAGATTCATCGCTCGGCTTCGTTCAGCTCTTTTCAAATCCCGCATCGACGGCGAAGGCGCGCGCGTCACCCCTTGCGGACCGATCACCCAACTGAGCGGCCGTCTTTCTGTGCCGACTGCGTCGCGAAGCAATGTGATCCCTTCAAGGAACGCGTCGGGACGAGGCGGGCAGCCGGGCACATACACGTCCACCGGCAAGAATTTGTCGACACCTTGCACTACGCTATAGATGTCGTACATTCCGCCGGAGTTGGCGCAGGAGCCCATCGAGATGACCCAGCGCGGTTCCATCATTTGCTCGTGAAGCCGGCGAATAATCGGCGCCATCTTGATAAAGACGGTGCCGGCGATCACCATCAGGTCCGCCTCACGCGGCGTGCCGCGAATTACTTCGGCGCCAAACCGGGCGATGTCGTACTTGCTGGTGAGACTGGTCGCCATTTCGACGAAGCAACAGGATAGGCCGAAATTAAACGGCCATATCGAATTTTTCCGTCCCCAAGCCAGCAGGTCCTGCAGCCGCGATAAAATCAAAACGCGGCGCACGGCATCGTCAAAGGAGCCGTTTTCAACATTACCGGGTGGCGGCTCACCCGGTTTGCTCAGCCACCAACGCATGCGCCGCTTCTCCTTTCCGCCGCAGTCGCTTCGCCGATGTTCCCCAATCCAGAGCGCCCACCCGCCAGAGGTAAACAAGAGCCGCTAGGAGAACAACGATGAACACGAGGATCTCGACGTAACCGGCCCATCCCGTTTCGCGCGCCGACACAGCCCAGGCAAAAATAAACACGGTTTCCAGATCGAAGATCACGAAAAACATGGCGATCAAGTAAAACTTCGCCGACAGGCGCACTCGTGCTGTGCCGGTTGAGACGATACCTGATTCATAGGGTTGCCCTGTGGCTCCTTCTTGATGCCTCTGCCCCAGCACATACGACAACCCGATCATTGCCGCTGCGAGAAAAATAACTGCGAGGAAGTAGACGACTAAAGGCCAAAGGGTAGGCGAGTCTGTTGCCAGTGTATCCAAGGTTTTTCTCAGAAGGCGTCAGTTGGCTTGATCAGATCGTTGTGTCGTTCTTTTTATTACGACGCACAGCCAGATAT
>JBOHVR010000150.1:0-6231 GCA_050735755.1 Binatia bacterium | reverse complement strand
CAGGATCGCGTGTTGCGCCACCATGCCATCCAACAGCGACTTGCTTGCGGGCATCTGTCCATGACTTGAAGTATCGAGCACGCTTCCATGTAGGACCGACATGCCGAGAGCGTTGAGCGCTCTTTCCCGATCAAGCTCAAGCAAGTGCGCGCACGCGAGCGGAATGGAAAAAGCCAGATTCGAACTTCCCGCCCAACCACGGGCCCCAAGATCAGGGAGGCCGACGTTCTCCTGAAAGCGCGGCATGACTTCGTAGCCGGTCACAATCGCGCTGATAAGCTGCTTCCCGTTCGCGCGCATGCGCTCGGCGACGGCCAAGATTGGCGGAATATTAAAGCATGGATGGCACGGGTAGGGCCCGGGATGGCCGTCCATAAAGTCCAGATAGCGGAGCGCCGTCCCGTTCACCAGCCCTGCCCTGTCGCACGAGATCCTCTCTTTAGTGCCGAACAGAGTCGATTCCGGCACTCCGCCCAACGCCAATGCCCCGTTGCGCACCTGTTTCGTGGTGCGGCCATCGGCGCCCGCGATCATGCACCCAAGTGCATCAAGGAGCCGCCGGCCGGCCTCGTGGACCACTGGGCCCGGCAAAGTTTCGAAGCGAAGGCTGAGCGCCAGATCAACCAGACGTTCGGTGCTTGAGTTCATCTAATTTTTTCTCCAACTCGTAAAAAGACTTCAACAAAATGTTCCGCTTCTCACCACACTATACCTGTCTGCCTATCACACGGTCAAAAACCCTGTCAAATAATGCCGCCGCTCCTGGCACGCTATTGACACAAACTTTAACGTAATGTTAGAGGTTTGGCCTACTCTCGCTTTTGGAAAACACGGAGGAAACGATGATCAATCCGTCGCGCCTTTTTCTGGCAGCATCCTTATTTCTCGCTGGTCCTTGGTTTTCGCAGCCTGAACCGGCGTGGTGCCAGTCATCCGACACCGCAAAACTCATTGAGGGAGCCAAAAAAGAAGGCGAACTCGTCATTTACGGCACAACGGATTTAAGACAATCAACCCTCATCAATGACAAGTTCCACGCAAAGTATCCCTTCATCGATGTCAAATTAAACCGCTTCACGAGCGACAAGCTCTATCCGCGGATAATCGCCGAAACCCGATCCGGTAAATTTCTTGCTGACGTTTTACAGAATAACACCTTGGGTATGTATTTCCTTAAAAAAGGTAAATTCCTGGAGCCTTACGTGTCGCCGGAGGAACGTTTCTACGCGAAAGAGTTCAAAGACGCCGGTTACTGGGTCACGAGCAGCATGAACCTTCACGTGATCGGCTATAACACCAAAGCCGTCGCGCGCGATAAACTGCCCAAGACCTGGGACGACCTTCTGAGTCCGCAGTGGAAAGGCAGGATGATGCTTAATCCTCGCGAGCAGTGGTTTGCCTGGATCCTGCAGATCATGGGAAAGGAGAAAGGGCTCAACTACATGCGCGCGCTCGCCAAACAAAAGCCCGCCGTGCGCTCGGAATCGACCGCGATGAGGGCGCAGCTCATAATCGCGGGCGAGTCCGATCTCGAGGTCGATTCCACTTATAGTGTCTTAAGACCTCTAATGAAAAAAGGCGCACCCGTCGATTGGACAACACTCGGTCCCGCGCTGGTAGTTCCGGTGGCCTATGGGGTCGCAAACCGGGCTCCTCATCCTAACGCGGCAAAATTATTCATTGATTATGTCTTGTCCAAAGAAGGACAGCAGCTGGTCTTGAGTTTTGATCGGCAGTCGGCGCGCTCGGACCTCGCGCAGGAGCAAAGCACCATGAAGAGCATCAACATGGTTCCCCTCGACCCCTCTCAGGGTGACAACATGGAATTCTACGCGAGGCAGGCGCAGGAGATCTTTGCAAAATAAAGCCGCTCTTGATCGTATTCGAAGCTTTTTGCCAGCGTATTCCTTTAAGGGAATCCGCAACCGCAGAGAACTTTTACCCAATTGGAATCTTTAGCCTTTTATTGTGTGGCCCAATGGCCGGTCGCTAAAGCCGCTTGACAGCCAACTCTGACATCACCCACAGCCTGGCCGCTTACATCGCGTCGGCCCGCGACTTACCGCTGGCCGATGAGGTGGTTTTGCAGGCCAAGCACCACATCCTCGACACTTTCGCCGCGATGATTTCCGGCTCCCGGCTCAAACCAAGTGAGGTCATTCGCCGCTATGTTCAAAGTGAAGGTGGGCTCGACCAGGCGCAGGTAGTCGGAGGTTCGCTGCTTACGTCCGCAACGCTTGCGGCACTCGCGAATGGGACCGCGGCCCATGCCGACGAAACAGACGACTCGCACGCCGCTTCCGGGACTCACCCCGGATGCGCCGTGGTTCCAGCCGCACTTGCTTTAGCTGAGAAATCAGCCTGCGATGGAACGGCTTTTCTAAAGGCGGTTGTGGCCGGGTATGACATCGGATGCCGGGTAGGCCGATCTCTAAACCCGGCTTCGCTATCGACCACGGGCCATAGCAGCCGCAGTCTCGGAAATATTTTTGGCGCCTGCGCAGCGGCGGCCTCTGTCGCACAGCTTAGCGCGGACTTGATTGGCTGCGCGCTTGCCTACAGCGCGCAGCAGGCCGCCGGGATCGGAAGTTACATTCGCGCTAAAGAACATATTGAAAAAGCTCTCGTCCTCGGCGGGCTGCCCGCCCGCAATGGCGTCACCGCAGTCGAGCTGGCGCGTGCCGGAGCTTCAGGAGCCGCCGACCCCTTTCACGGGGAACGAAGCTTTTTGCAGGCTTACGCGCGGGATCCGCGGGCCCCAGAATTAACTAATGGACTGGGAGACCATTTTGAGATCACTCAGACCAGCATCAAAAAGTATTGCGTGGGCTCCCCCATTCAAGCGCCCGTCGAAGCGTTGTTTGACATGATGTCCGAATACCCGCTATCTGCTGAAGACATTGAGCGCATGACAGTGCGCATTCCAGAGCACAGAGCAGGCACCGTGAACAATAGAAAAATGGCGGACGTCAATCTGCAGCATATCCTTGCTTTGGCTCTCATCCGCGGGAAACTGACATTCGCCGCGGTGCATAACGATGACGCAAGTGAAGATCCCGCGATCCGATCTATAAAATCACGCATCCAATTGATTCCCGATCCTGCGCTCCTCGAGAGCGTATCTCCGCGGCAAGTCAGCCTGGAGGTTGTGACTCGAGACGGAAAAACTTTAACCAGGCACTTGCTAACCTACCGCGGAACGCCGGAAAACCCCGCGTCTACCCAGGAAGTCGAGGAAAAAGCGCGCGACCTGATGGTGCCCGTAATCGGCAAGGCGCGAACCGAGCAACTCATTCAATGCATCGAAAATTTGGCACAGGTAAAAGACATGCGCGAGCTGCGCCCTAACTTTGTCGCCATGGAACAAGACTCAATCTCAAACGAACAAGGAGGCCGGTTATGATTCGAAAGTTCCGGTTATTTTGGGGTATGGCTGCACCTCCAGCCGGCTCTGCGGCCGCGGGGAATTTACGGATCGATCTGGATCATTGTTTTAGGCCTCGCAACGCAATACCTGGCTTTCGCGACACGCACCACGAACGCGGGTCTCCTACAAATACACCAGGAACTCGAAGAGGCCGGCTCGGCCTCCGGCGCCACTCGCCTGCGCACCATCTGGAAGATCACAACACCCCTTTTGATGCCCTCGCTGGTCGCCGGGTGGATCTGGGTGGTCGCCCACTCTCTGCGCACTTTTTCGGTTCCACTCGTGCTCGCCAGCGAGAACAACGAAGTGCTTTCCGTGTGGATATGGATTTATTGGCAGGCGGGAAGGATTCCCGAAGCCGCCGCGATCGGAGTCATGCTGATCCTGCTAACCGCGCTCATCGGAGTAGCCGCAAGAAAGCTGGTGGGCGAATCTTTGGCAGGCATGCGGCAATGAACAGTTTCTGATTTCGAGTTTCGGGTACAGATTGGCACAACGGACAAGGGTGAGTTAGTTCAATTGATTTTCAACCTCATGAAGGAGATTACCGAATGCTCGCAGGAAAGCTGAGAATCGCGCCCACATGTTATCACGTTCTGCATCTTGTGCCGGTCATGGCGGCGCACGAGATGAACTATTTCTACGACGAGGGTCTGCGCGGCAGCGATCGCCTGCCGGCCTACGAGATCCTGCGCGACTCCATGGTCCCATTTGGGCTCGAGAAATTGGGCATCTCCCAAGCCATGAAGGAAAAATCGATCGACATCGCGCTCGACGTGCAGACCCGAACCGTGTTCTTCCAGCGCTCCAGGGGCGCGGATCTCTACATCATTGCCGGCTGGCGCAATCAACACATTCACGTCTGGATGGGCGCCCCGCACATCAAGCGCCTGGAAGATCTAAAGAATAAAAAAGTTGGCATCAGTGATTTCGGCAGCAATCGGCATTGGGGCATCACGATTTGGCTCCACAAGGCCGGCCTCGATCCCAACCGCGACGTAGAGTTCGTTCGAGGAATCTTCCACCCCGTTCATGTCGAAGCTCTGCGAACCGGTAAAGTTGATTGCGCGCCGGTAACGGTGTGGGAAGCCGAGGAGCTTCAAAGAGACGGATTTAACCCTCTCGTCACCCTGCAGCAGCAATATCCCAACGGGCGCCCGGAACGAATTATCGCGGCAACCGGTCGAATCCTGGAAGAAAAGCCGGATTTCGTCAAAGCGTTTCTCAAAGGAATGATCCGTTCTTACTGGTTCATGAGAGACATGCCCAAGAACTTCGACTACACCTATCATCTCGAAAGAAGGCTGCGCTATCAGAGTCCCGATCCGGAGGAAAGGGAGGTTAAATTTGCCGGGGATTCGCCACAGCACCTCGCGGCGATGCCCTTTCCCATCGATGGACTGCCCACGGGCTTCGAGGATCTCTTGCGTGAAGAGAAAGCCACCGGAGATCTAAACTACGAGGTCCCCGCGATCAAGGATGTTTGTGCGCTGGATCTCGTGAAAGAGGCCTTCGCTGAACTGCGACAACGAGAAGATCTCAAGGAAGAGCTTGGTCGTGTGACCGAAGTCGCGCGGCGCTGGGGCTACTGAACCTTGACTTCGTGCGGGCTCCGCGTAGCCCTAGGCATGGAAGCGCGCGCTGACACCGCCCAACGCAGCGTTGAGCGGCGCGCGAAAAGCGTCCGCTAAAACGCATTGTTAGAGCAAGCGTTTATTTCGGCACATCTTCTAACCGGGTACCCCGACCGGCTCTCAAGCTCTTGCGCCCCTCTTCAATGCGTTGCAGGAAACGCGGGTCGTTTTCAAGCTTGTAATCAAACCAGTCGTCCTCTGACTCGAATCCGATCAGGACCCCCGCAGGCTTGCCGTGGCGAGTTATGACAATCTCTTGCTTCTCCGCCTCACGCAGAAATCGTGAAAGATCATCTTTGATCTCAGACAAAGGGACTTCTTTTATTCGGGTTTTCCGGACTGCTCCAGCCATATTGCAGCCTCCGATTTGGGGACAATCGCCAAGACCTCGACGGACTCGGCTGATACATCGTAAAATATTCGAACCTCGCCGACACGAAGTCGGTATTGCGGTCGCACCAAGCCCCGCAACCGTTTGATCCGGCTTCGGCTCGTTTTCATAGGTTCGTAACGAAGATGCGTTTCAAGAGCATCGCGGACGCTCGATCGAACGTTGGCCTTCAATGCCCGAAAATCCTCGACCGCCTCCGGTGCCAAAACGATCGCAAAGGGCATTCTGGCCAGATTATAGCCAAAATTTGTGCCGTTTCAAAGTTGGTGTGTTCTAACGTGATGCCGCTGAGCGATCTTCTCAGATTCGCTCAGGCGGCGGGTTCAAGCAGAACGTTCACACCAGGGCGTTCAAGGCAGCTGCTGCTCTCCGGAGCGGCTTGTCGAAGGTCCAAATTGTGCATCCTGTGAGCAGCGTCGAAGCGAGAAGATGAGCGTCCACCCAACCGATACCACGCCCGTATAAACGCCGTGCGCCTAAAAAGCTCATGACTTCCTCGTGTTCGAGCAAATGCGCTTCAGGTAAGGCCTTCAGCATAGTGAGAATTTCCTCTCGCTTCCGCAGCATCCCACATGCCAACTCGCCGATAACAAATGGGTGGCAAAGGACCTGCTGGTCAAACAGCAGGTTTTTTTGACGATCGTTTCCCGCTTGCAAATGCTCGATCCAAACCGAGGTGTCGACTAGAATCATGCGGTCTTGCGAGCCCTCCGCCTCCGAATCGCGCGAAGTTGTCTCTCACTTCCTCCGAGATTGGCCAGGCGGCGGGCACTCTCTTT
>JBOHVR010000149.1:0-2458 GCA_050735755.1 Binatia bacterium | reverse complement strand
TCACAACCGTATCCCCGCACCGGATTGTGTCCGGCGCATTGCTCGGCATCGCCCCCGGCTTGAGGACAAAAACGTTTCCCTCCACCAGCGGCAGCTCGAGGTGCATCGTATATTGGGGAGTGGCGTAAACCCCCCGGCCCTCCGCCCCCGTCACCTGCGGCCTGTCCTCACCCAAACCCCTCCCATGAAGAAGCATCCCCTGCGGCACGTGGCCTGAAGCCCGTGCCAGTCTTTGATACAAGGCGACCACTTGACGGAAGGTCACCCCGGGCCGCATGAACTCTACCAACTCACCAAAGATTTTCACGCTCGCCTCAAACGAATTGGCCAGTTCGGGCGGAATTTTGCCGAGACAGGCAGCTTGAACGGTCTGCGCGATATAGCCTCCGTATTTCGCCTCGAGCTCCGTGTTGATCATGTCGCCCGGTTGCAGTTTGCGCCGGGGTGCAATGCGGTTCGCCCAAGGCACGCCGGCGCCCGCGCCCCAGTGCGTCATGGACGGATAATCTCCGCCGTTGGCGATCATCGTAAACCAAACGTGGGCCACCATCTCGTTTTCCATGACGCCCGGCCGCGCCCGTTCGAGCACGGTCTCCACGACCCGGTCGAGAATCTCAGCCGCGCGCTCGACAAACGCTACCTCTTCCGGTCCTTTGACTGAGCGCGCCTCCTGGAGCAGCTCCGTGGCGCTTTCAAACCTGGCACGCGGAAAGGCTTGCTTGATCTTGTCAAAGATCCCCAACACCACGGTTCCTTCGGGGGCCCTGAGCAACCCCTGCAATCCCGACACTCCGACGCGACCATTTTGAAGCCCAAGCTCTTTCATCCGCTCAATGACGGGAGCCGCCCAACTCCGGCGCGACATGCGCAGGTCCCTGACCCAATCCTGGGCAATTCCCCACCATTCGATTTCATTGGATCCCCGTACGAAAGCGGTAACTTCCCCGGCCTCTGGAAAAGCAACTGCGACCTCTGTTTGATTGCCACCGATATGCGTGAGATAGCGGACGTCAGCCTGAAACTGATCCCAATGGCTTTGATTGGGCAAGCCGATAATCGCGTCCAAACCGGCCTGCCGCATGAGTTCTCGGACCCGGCCCCAACGCCTCTCCCGCTCATTCAGACTCAACTTGGGCAGACCGAAGCCTCTTTCGCCGCTGTTGATCATGGGTTCCACGGCTAGAGTTGAGAATCGGCGCTAGCGGATCTTCAAGTCAAAAGCCACGGGACCTTTCTCTCCCCGCCGCACCTGAAACTGCACGCTGTTTCCTTCGGCAATGTCCTCGAAGCTAACCCGCGGCGCTGTGCTGGATCGATGAAAAAAAACATCCTCGCTGCCGTCGTCAGGGACAATAAACCCGTAACCTTTATCGCGTATAATTTTTTTTACCGTTCCCGTCATCTTTGGCTCTCCCATTCGCCGGGTCTTGAGCTTCTCATATTCTTCCGCGGTATCGATGTCAAGAAACGCCACAACCGTCACGCGCACGAACCGCGATCGCGCGCACGCTGTCGCTTGCAGACCCCCGGGGATTTGGCTAACGTCTCACCATGCCACGTCATTTCCGTATTCACGTCGAAAAGGATTATTTTAATTTTGCCTCCGCGCATTTCCTTATCTTCGCCAACGGGCAGCGCGAGCCCCTCCACGGACACAATTACCAAGTGTCCGTCGCCGTTGAAGGAGACCTCGACAACGCCGGGGTCGTTTTGAACTTCATCACGTTGAAACCGTTAGTCAAACAGGTCTGCGACGAGCTGGATCATCGCACGTTGATCCAGTCAAATAGCCCGGTCTTAAAAATTCAGAAAGCGGGGCATGAAGTTCGTGTCCTCTATCGGGATCAGCGCATCATCCTGCCGCGGCGCGATGCCATCCTTCTGCCGATTGCCAATACCAGTACCGAGCTCTTAGCCGAATACACAGCAAACCTGATTCGCAAGAAAGTGCAGCGCAGTTATCCTGGAGCCAAGCTCCACTTCATTGAGGTTGGAATCGAAGAAAGCAAGGGGCAGAAAGGGTGCTACCGCGGGGAATTCTAGCCGCTGGCAACCAAGTCAGGAGGCTGCATGCTAGTTGGATCGCTCTCGACTCACCGAAGAAGCCCCGCCTCCCTTGACCAATGCCGAAAAAGAGTGTATATCCACCTATAATGCCCTCCAATGGTGTGGCGCGACTTAAGGAAGAGGGACCACTGTGCTGCTGCGGCAACCTGCGGAAGGCCGTGCGCGCGGTCACTCAGTTTTATGACGGGGCTCTGCGCCCGAGCGGTCTGCGCGCGAGCCAGCTGGCGCTTTTAGCGACGAGCAAGGGCATGGGGATGGTCACCATGTCGCGTTTGGCCGACCATATGATCATGGATCGGACAACCTTGACCCGAAATTTGCGCCCGTTGGAGAACCACGGGTTGGTGCGGATCTCAGCCGGTAAAGACCGGCGCGAACGCGAGATCACAGT
>JBOHVR010000148.1:0-6918 GCA_050735755.1 Binatia bacterium | reverse complement strand
GGTAAAAAGTTTTTGGCATCTTGACAAGCGCAGATTGTATGATCACAAATTGAGGTTTTGAGATCTGAAAGCAGCTGAAATTTAACATTACCATTATGGCAGCAAAAAATTTAGTCATTGTTGAATCTCCCGCGAAGGCCAAAACGATCGAAAAGTACCTGGGCCAAGAGTTTCAGGTGAAGGCTTCGGTGGGGCATGTGGTCGATCTGCCCAAGAGTCGTTTGGGAGTGGACATCAAAAATGAGTTCGCTCCTGACTTCAAAGTCATCCAGGGACGCGGAAAAGTCGTGGAAGAGATCAAACGCGCGGCCCGAGGTAAAGAAAACATCTACCTGGCCTCCGATCCCGACCGCGAAGGCGAAGCCATCGCGTGGCACATCGCGGATCAAATCGGGAAGAATCACCGGAGAATCCACCGCGTGCTCATCAATGAGATCACGCGACGCGCGGTGCAGGAAGCTATTGCCAATCCCCACGAGTTGGATCGGAACAAGTTTGATGCTCAGGTGGCGCGGCGGGTCCTGGACCGGCTGGTCGGTTATCAGATCAGTCCGATTCTGTGGAAAAAAGTCCGCCGCGGGCTGAGCGCGGGACGAGTGCAATCGGTGGCGGTACGTTTGGTCTGCGAGCGCGAACAGGAGATCCGCGCGTTCGTCCCCCAAGAATACTGGTCGCTCGAAGCGTTGTTGGAAGGCTCCATTCCACCCTCGTTCACCGCCCGTTTGGTCGAGTGGCAGGAACAAAAGATTGACAACAAAAAAGCGCGGCTCGTACAGACGGAAGTCCAAAAAATCGTCGAGTCTCTGCAAGGGGCCGAATGGGTCATCAATGAAGTTGAAAAGAAAGAGCGGCGCCGGTTTGCTTCCCCGCCCTTCATTACCAGCAGGCTGCAGCAAGAGGCCTCGCGGAAATTGGGCTTCCAGCCGCGCCGCACAATGCAGATCGCCCAGCAACTCTATGAAGGAGTCGAGTTGGGAGGGGAAGGGCCCGTGGGGCTGATTACTTACATACGCACCGATTCCACCCGGGTTTCGGCGGAGGCTCTGAACACCGTGCGCAATTTTATTCAAGAGCGCTACGGCGGGTCCTACGTGCCGGAGAAGCCGGTGACCCATCGTTCGCGCCGGGAGGCGCAAGACGCGCACGAAGCAATTCGGCCAACTTCAATGGAATACACGCCGGACCGGGTGCGGCGCTACTTGCGGCGCGACGTGTTCGGGCTGTACTCGCTCATCTGGGACCGCTTTGTCGCAAGCCAAATGGTTCCCGCTGTCTTCGATCAGACTGCATTTGTTATACCCGTGGGCGGAGCGGTTTTTCGCGCGACCGGCCAGCAGCTGAAATTCGACGGTTTCATGAAAGTCTATAGCGAGAGCCAAGAGGCAAATGGCGGCGTGGAAGATGCTGAGCAGCAGCAAGAAGGCGTTCTTCCCGATCTTAAAGAGGGAGACGTTCTGAAGCTGCTTTCGTTGGAACCGCACCAGCACTTCACACAGCCGCTCCCGCGCTTTACCCAGGCCACTTTGATCAAAGAGCTGGAGGAGAACGGTATCGGCCGTCCCTCGACCTATGCCGGCATCATTTCCAACGTGCTGGACCGAAAGTATGTGACACTCGACGATAAAAAAGCGCTGGTGCCGACGGAGCTCGGGTTTTTGGTGACCGATCTTCTAGTCGATAGCTTTCCGGACATCTTGAACGTGGAGTTTACGGCCGGATTGGAAACGGTCCTGGACAAGATCGAGGACGGAAAGGAAAATAAGCTCAAAGCCTTGAAGCACTTCTACGCTTCCTTCTCCAAGGATCTGAAGAAGGCCGAGAAGGAGATGAGGGACGTCAAACGGGAGGAAACACCCACCGACATTGCGTGTGACAAGTGCGGGGCCATGATGGTTGTCAAGTGGGGGCGCAACGGACAGTTTCTCGCGTGTCCCCGTTATCCCGAGTGCAAGAACACGAAAAATTTTACCCGCGGTTCCGGCGGTGAAGTGATCGAGGACAACGGCACCGAGGTGAACGAGACCTGTGAGCGATGCGGGCGTCCTATGCAGATGCGGTGGGGCAAGTATGGTCGCTTTCTGGGCTGCAGCGGTTATCCGGAGTGCAAGAATGTGCGCCCATTGGATAAGCCGGTGGACCTGAATATCCGTTGCCCGCAATGCCAGCAGGGTTCGATGCACCAGAAAAAATCGCGCCGCGGCAAGATCTTCTATGGCTGCAGCCGCTACCCGGAGTGCAACTTCGCGACCTGGGATTTGCCTGTGGCGGAGGCCTGCCCCAAGTGCGGAAATCCGATTGTGGTAGAAAAGGTGACCAAGAGAAGCGGTCGAGTTCGTTCTTGCCCTCAATCAAACTGCGACTACAAGGTGCAGGTTGCGGAATCATAAAACAGAGCCCCACGCGCGGGTCATCGGCGGCGGATTGGCAGGAGCGGAGGCTGCGTGGCAATTGGCCCGGCGTGGCATCGAGGTGGAGCTTTATGAAATGCGCCCGCGGAGAATGACCGAAGCGCACAAAACCAGCGCGCTGGCCGAGATGGTTTGCAGCAACTCTCTAAAATCGGCCCTGCTACACACGGCCGGCGGGCTGTTGAAGGAGGAAATGCGCCGGTTAGATTCTTTGATTATCCGCGCGGCGGACCAGAGCCGTGTTCCCGCCGGGGCTGCCTTGGCGGTGGACCGGGAGCGTTTTGCGCGCGCCGTAACCGGCGCGCTCCAAACGCTGCCCAGGGTGCGCATTGTGCGCGACGAAGTCCAGGAGATTCCCCGACGTCCGGTGATTGTCGCCACGGGACCATTGACTTCTCCCGCTCTAGCGAGCGCGCTCGCGTCGCTTCTCGGCGCCAAGCATCTATATTTTTATGATGCGATCTCGCCGATCCTGACCGCCGAATCCATTGATGCGGCGATTGCCTTTCGGGCGTCACGCTATGGGCAGGGCGGCGAAGACTATCTCAACTTGCCGCTGACACGGGATGAATACGAGCGCTTAGTCGAGGCCATTGTGGCGGCGGAGAAGGTTCCGGCGCACTCCTTTGAGCCCGCGATTTTTTTCGAAGCCTGCCTGCCGGTTGAGGAAATGGCGCGGCGCGGGAAAGATACGCTGGCTTTCGGGCCGATGAAGCCGGTCGGGCTGATGGACCCACGCACGGGACGGCGACCCCATGCCGTGGTCCAGCTCCGCCAGGAGAACCGCGAAGGAACTCTTTATAACATGGTAGGCTTTCAGACCAAGATGACCTACGCGGAGCAGAGACGGGTTTTTTGCCAGATACCGGGTTTGGCGCAGGCGGAGTTCGCGCGCTTCGGCAGCCTCCATCGCAACACATTTATCGATTCTCCACGCCATCTGTTGCCGACGCTCCAGTGGCGCGGCGATTCCAGGATTTTCTTTGCCGGCCAGATAACCGGAGTCGAAGGCTATGTGGAATCGGCCGCGACCGGTCTGTTGGCCGGCATCAATGTGGCCCGGATCCTACGCGGCAAGGAGGCGGTTGTACCGCCCCCCAATACGGCTTTGGGGTCTCTGTTAGCTTACATCTCTGATTCCACCCGGAAAAATTTTCAGCCTATGAATGCCAGTTTCGGTCTCCTGCCGCCGCTTTCCGCGACGGCACGCGGCCGCGCCAAAAAAGAGCTCATGGCCATGCGCGCGTTAAGCGACCTGGAGCGCTGGGTTTCCGACATCAGCGCAACCCCAGTCGTGCAGCCGCCGATCAGCGCGGCATGAAAGCCCCCAAAGAAGTCCAGCGTTGGGCGAGCATCGATCTCGGCACTAACACGATCCTCCTTCTAATCGCCGACATCCGAACCGACGGAAGTTTTCGCGTCATTGATGATCGAGCGCAAATCACGCGCCTGGGGCAGGGTGTGGACCGGAGTGGCTTGCTCAGTGACGGCGCGCAAAACCATAGTCTCGCCGCGCTTAAAGATTATGCCCGGCACTGCCAGGCGTTGGGCGTAGACAAGGTTGTGGTGGTCGGGACCAGCGCATTGCGGGATGCCGCGAATCGCGACGATTTTATCGCTCGTCTGGAACAAGAGTGCGGCTGGAAACTGCGCGTTCTTTCAGGCGAGGAAGAGGCGCGCTATTCTTTCGTGGCCGTCTGTTGCGGGCTCGATTTGAAAGGCCAAAAAGTTTTGGCGGTGGATGTTGGTGGCGGCAGCACCGAATTGATTCGGGGAAAGGATGGAGCGCTGAGCGCTTGGGTAACCATGCAGCTGGGATCGGTCCGGCTTACGGAACGGTATCTGCTTGCGGATCCGCCTGTGGAAGAACAATGTCGTCAAGTCACTGCTTCCATCGATCGCGAGCTCGAGCGCCAATGCGCCGGATGGCGCGCCGTCTATGCGGCTCCAACGATGGTGGGTATTGCCGGGACATTTACAACGCTTGCGGCGATCGCCCAGGGACGCAAAACCTATTCTCACGGCGATGTTCATGGATCCCGGTTGACGCGTGCCGGAGTACAGCGCCTGATTGGTTTGTTCGAAAGCCAAACGGCTATCCAGAGAAGGCAAATCCCAGGCTTGGATCCTGGTAGAGCCGACGTGATTTTGGCGGGCTCCCTTTTGGTCGAGAGGGTCATGGGGTTTTTTAATATCGATCAGGTTTGGATTAGCGACCAAGGCGTTCGCTACGGTGTTCTGTATGAAAAGCTCAAGCGCGATCATGCCAAGCCCGGATCTATTATCGGTTGAGAACGTCGACAAACGCTACGGAGCGGATTTCGCCCCGGCAGTCGCGCATCTCAGTTTCTCGCTTGAAAAAGGAGAAATCCTGGCATTGTTGGGTCCGAGCGGGTCGGGAAAGACAACGGCTCTGCGTCTGATCGCCGGATTCGAGACGCCGGATGCCGGAATCATCGTTCTCAATGGCGTCGCGGTGGCGGGCAACGGCTGCTGGCTGCCTCCGGAAGAAAGAAAAGTCGGCATGGTTTTTCAGGATTACGCTTTGTTCCCGCACCTGACTCTGTTGGGTAACGTGGTCTTTGGCCTGAGCGGAAGTAAGCGGGAAAAAGAGAGAAAGGCGCTGCAAGTCCTTGCCAAAGTTGGCATGGAGCGGATGACGACGCGCTATCCGCATGAGCTCTCTGGCGGGCAACAGCAGCGGATCGCGTTGGCGCGCGCGCTTGCGCCCGAGCCCTGGCTGATTCTGTTGGATGAGCCCTTCAGCAATTTGGATGCGGACATGCGCGCGGAGATGCGACGCGAAGTGGAGAAGGTCCTCCGCGAATCGGGCATGAGCGCGGTTTTGGTGACCCATGATCAGGAAGAGGCTTTTGTCATGGCCGATCGCGTCGGGGTTCTCAACAATGGCACTTTGGAGCAGCTGGCGGCGCCGGAAGTTCTCTATCACACGCCTGCGACCCGATTTGTCGCTGATTTCGTTGGGGAGGCCGACTTCCTGCCTGGCGAAGTTCAGGACGGAATCGTAACCGAGATCGGCGTGCTTCAAAACCATTCCGGGCTGGCCCGGGGAAAGCGGGTTGAGATCATGATCCGGCCTGACGATGTAGAATTTGAGCCGAGCGATGATGCCAACGGTGTCGTTGCCGGGAGAAAATTTCGCGGTTCGGAAAACCGTTATGCCGTGAGGCTTCCCTCGGGCGTGCGCCTGCGCAGCAGCCAACCCTCAAGCCGGGTGGTTGCCGCCGGAACCAAGGTCAAAGTGAGCGTCAGATTAGAGCATGTGGTGCTATTTCCGGTCTGCTAAATCGGATTCGTCCGCTTCGATGCGGCGAGTTGTTCACCGGGCCCTGCCACGACATCAGACACTGCTGCGAACGGTCGGCCGAACTTTTCATTGACATGAACCGGGCGCGCGCGTTATAGTTTAACTCCGTAGTGGCGCTGAGCAATCTCGTGCCACTGCGGTTTTCTTTTTCAGGAACCGGCAGCTTCTGCCTTGCCGCACGCGGGTCCTCTAGAGCGCAAACCGATATGGCTGTTGTGGCGATCATCCCCGCCCGTTATGGTTCCACGCGGTTTCCCGGCAAACCGCTAGCGACCATCGACGGCAAGCCCATGATTCAGCACGTTTACGAAAGGGCGACGGAAGCCTCTGGACTCGACCGGGTATTGGTCGCAACCGATGATGGGAGAATTTTTGAGACTGTGAAAGCATTTGGCGGCGAGGCCGTGATCACCTCGGACAAGCACGCCAGTGGAACCGACCGGGTTGCCGAAGTGGCGCGAAAATTGACAGTGAAATGGATTGTCAACCTGCAGGGAGATCTGCCGTTTATTCGGCCTGAAACGATTGCCCGCACGGTCCGGCTTGTCCTGCGAGAGCCGCGGCTCGTTATGGCCACGGCGAAAACGCTCATCGGCTCCGCTGAAGAATGGACAAATCCCAACGTGGTCAAGATCGTGACGAACGCCGCCGGCTTCGCGCTCTACTTTTCCCGCGCGCCGATTCCCTATCCGCGCGAAGCCCAAGGGAGGCGCAACGGAAATCAGGCGGCTTGGGGCTACCGCCATCTTGGGCTTTACGTTTACCGGCGCGACTTTTTGCTCAAACTCGCACGGCTGCGGCCGGTTCCCTTGGAACGGACCGAAGGATTGGAGCAGCTACGCGCATTAACCCACGGTTACGGCATTCGTGTCGTCGAGGTGGATGAACCCTCGGTCGAAGTGGATACCCCGGAGGATCTGACGAAAGCGCAAGCGTACTTCGCAAGCTGGCGGGCGGCTCCTCGAGCGGAGCCGAGGACAGGCCCTTCGACGAAGCTCAGGACAGGCCCTTCGACGCGGCTCAGGACAGGCTCCGCGCCGCCGCGCGAAGGCCGTGGAGGCCCCTGTCGAGCCGTCGACGGTCGCTGCCGCGGAGGTCGTCACGCCGAAACCGCGGACCCGCCGCGCCGCTGCCGCAGCGCCGGCTGAAGCGCTCGCCCCTTCGACGCGGCTCAGGACAGGC
>JBOHVR010000147.1:0-5626 GCA_050735755.1 Binatia bacterium | reverse complement strand
GTCGTGATCCTGGTCATCCTTCAATTGTGGCTCGTCACGGCGACGATGAACGCCTATCTGGCCGGCGACGATTCGATTCTGCTGCCTGCGGCCCTGGCCAGTTTCGGCTGTTTGCTGCTGAACCTGGGGCTGCTCTGGTACATCTATGGCCTGAAAAGCTGACCGGTAGTCCGGCCGCGGCCGTCGCAACGTAGTTATCGAGAAAACCTCTGCTCACTTTCGTCAAAGTTTCAATCGAAAACTTGCATCCGGCTTACTTCGCCATGATCATGGCCACCGGGATCGTGTCGATGGCCGCCGGCCTGATGGAAATGAGGACGATTGGCCTGGCGCTCTGTTGGCTTAACCTGGTGTTGTTCATCATCTTATGGATCCTCACGTTGGCGCGCCTGGTCTGGCATCGCCGGCGCTTGTTTGCGGATTTGATCGACCATAATCGGGGTCCGGGCTTTTTCACCACCGTGGCCGGCGCATGCATTCTCGGCAGTCAATGGCTTGTCCTATTGAACGCTTCTCGTATGGCTCTTCTTTTGTGGCTCTTTGCGATCCTTCTGTGGACGGTTCTCATGTATACGATCTTCACGGCCCTGACAGTTAAAGACAGCAAACCGACTCTGGCCGAGGGGATTCATGGAGGCTGGCTCATTGCCGTAGTGGCGACTCAGTCGGTCTCCGTTCTGGGAGCCCGCCTGGCGCCGGAATTCGTTGCTCAGTCGGAGCTTGTTCTGATGTTCTGCCTATCCATGTGGTTGTGGGGCGGAATGCTCTACATCTGGATGATCTCGCTGATCTTCTACCGGTATACTTTCTTTAAAATGTCGCCGTCGGACCTTACCCCTCCTTACTGGATCAATATGGGGGCAGTGGCAATTTCCGCCCTCGCGGGCGCCACCTTGATAATCCAATCGCCGAGTTCGCCGTTGCTGCAGGGAATGCTTCCGTTCCTCCATGGCTTCACCCTTTTGTTTTGGGCGACGGGCACATGGTGGATTCCGATGCTCGTCATTCTCGGTATCTGGCGGCATCTCTACAAGGGATTCAAACTGGCTTACGATCCACTCTATTGGGGCGCCGTTTTTCCCCTCGGCATGTACACAGTCGCAACGTTCCAACTGGCCAAAGCCATGGGCGTGCCGTTCTTGTTTATCGTTCCCCGTTATTTCGTTTACATCGCCCTACTGGCATGGTTGGTGACTTTCGCCGGACTCGGTCATGCCGTTGTACGCACGCTATTCGCTTCACGCGTTCATTCAATGGACTGAGGAGCAAACCATGTACACACAGATCTTGGTACCGCTAGACGGCTCGGAGACCGCTGAACAGGCCTTACCCTACGCCCGTATTCTGGCAGCCACCCTCAAAACTCCAGTGGAGCTTATGGGGGTGATCGATATAAGCACTCAGCTCGAAAAAGTTCGTTACCTCGCTGCGCTGGTAGACAACGCTATACGGAGCAGCCAGGACTATTTAAAACGAGTTGCGAAAACATTTCCCGGTGCCAGCGTCAAATGCACCGTGGAAAAGGGTCGCGCTGAAGAGGTCATTATTGCGAAGGCCGCGGACGAGAGGGGTACCCTTGTGGCCATGGCGAGTCATGGTCGTTCGGGTATTGACAGGTGGCGGCTCGGGAGCATCTCGGAGAAGGTGGTGCGTGGAGCAACCAATCCCGTACTCGTGGTGAGAGCGAACCAACCAAGCAGTGCCGCGGGTAAAGCGGCGCCGGATTCAATGCTTGTCCCCCTCGATGGCTCCGAGCGGGCGGAATCCGTTCTGCCACATGTCGTGGCGCTGGCAAAGGCATTCAACCTGAAAGTCACACTCGTGCGGTCCTATAGCCTCAAGCAGATGGTCTACAAGTTTGACGAATATACTCCCGATTTGGATGAGCTGAAGCATGAACTGAACTGGGAGGCCGTGAGCTACCTGGATGAAAAGGCGTCACAGTTGAAGGGCGAAGGGCTGGTCGAGGTGTTCCCTTTCGTCAGGGAAGGAGATGCCGCGGAGATCATCATCGATTTGGCAACGGAGGCACCCAACAGTTGGATTGCCATGACCACCCATGGCCGGTCAGGCATCAAGCGTTGGGTCCTTGGAAGCGTGACGGAGAAGGTGGTCCGTCATTCCGGTAACCCGATCCTGGTGATTCGAGCGCAGTAAGCTCACGGCGACAACGATGGGTATGATTGAATCTACAGATGGTGCGCCCGCCGAGACTCGAACTCGGACTTAGGGTTCCGGAGACCCTCGTGATGTCCTTTTCACTACGGGCGCCCGATTTTTCTGTACCATTGGCCTAACAAGGAGTCAACGAAAGGTGCGCGATGATCGCGACCATTTCGGCGTGGATGCGGCCATTCGACGCGAGCGTCTGCTCGCCCCAAACGGAGAATTCTTTGCCCGCGAAGTCGGTTACCGATCCGCCCGCTTCGCGCACGATAAGGCTTGCGGCAGCGGTATCCCAAGCGTGGAGTTTGAGCTCCCAAAAGCCGTCCAGGCGACCGCAAGCGACGTAGCACAAATCGAGAGCCGCGGAGCCGGCGCGGCGGATGCCGTGACAGGAATCCATGAAGGCCTTGAAGAAAGCAAGGTAGAAATCAGGGTTCTCCTTGCGGTCGTAGGGAAAGCCCGTTGCCAGGAGCGCCTTTTCGAGTCGAGAAACCTCCGAGACAAAAATCCGCTCGCCATTGAGGAACGCGCCGTCGTCTTTGAGCGCGTGGAACCTCTCCTCACGCAGCGGATCATAGACCAGTCCCAGCACCGTTTCGGCGTTGCGCTCAAGCGCGATCGAAACGCTGAATTGCGGGTAGGTGTGGACGAAATTGGTGGTTCCGTCCAACGGGTCGATGATCCAGCGATAGTCTTCTTTTCCCGCGAGGGTAACTTTTTCTTCGGCCAGGATCGAATGCTGGGGGAAGCGCTGATGAAGAGACTGAACGATCAGTTCCTCGGAAGCGTGATCGATCGTAGTCACCAGATCAATGGCAGTGGACTTGGAGTGAACCTGCTTGGCTTTACGCCAGTTGTCCCGCAATAATTCTCCGGCAGCGAGCGCGGCTTCCACCGCGGCGGCTAAGAACTCTTCCATCGATTTCACGGTTGCGGCTTGTTCTCCCCCAGAAGGGCAAACAGGTGTTTGGCAAAATCCGTGTTGTCTTGATAGCCGCTGAACCTCTCGGCGCCGATACCCAGAGCGGCGACGAAAACAGGCTGGTTGGTGTGGCCCGACGTCGACCAATAAGCATGCGTATTGTACGCGATCATGGCGCCGAGCGCGGCCGCGGTTGGGCTCAAAGAAAAGGTCGGTCCCGGAAACTTCCGTTCCACGATGGCCTGAACAACTTCGGGAGGGAGGGTAAACCCTTTGAAAAACTGCTCCACAAGCTCCTTCACGGTTTGCGCCGTTGGATTGCGACCGAGCGTCGCAGCCGCTTTCCGCAGTGAAATTCTGGCGCCGGCAAGTTTCTTGAGATCCTCCGCGGAAGGGCCGGCCCGCGAGAACCGGCCGTTCGGCAACCCCCGAGCGCTGGTCGTGAAATTCAACCCGCCCGTGTCATGGTCCGACGTGACCAGAAGCAAGGTCTCGTTGCGGTGTTTCTGATAGAATTCGTACGCCACGCCAACTGCGCGGTCGAATTCTCTAAAGTCATGGAGCAACGCGGGAAGGTCCGAAAAGTGAGCCGCGGAGTCAACGTGCTCGTTCTCAACGAAGAGCATGAATCCTGTGCGCAGATCGTTTTGGAGAATCCGCAGCGCCGATTTCGTCATGTCGTAAACGGAAGGCTCTAGCTCCTTGTTCTTGTCAATTTCAAAGTTCATGTCTCTGAGGCTGAAGAGCCCAAGAACTTTAGGACCTTGCGTGTCGGTCAGATCCTTTTTGTTTTCCACATACGCATAGCCCCTGTTCTTGAAGAGCGTTAGCAGATCCTTATCGTCTTTACGCCGGCTTCCCGGCTGGCCTTGGGCAAGAAAGCTATCCTTGCCTCCCCCCATGAGAAGTTGCGGCTCCAGATCCAGGTATTGGTCGCAAATGGCGGAGCTTGAATTTCGATTGGACACATGGCTGGCAAACGCTGCCGGACTCGCGTCGTACACCTCTGCGGTCGTAATTAGACCGATTCTCATTCCCTGATCTTTCGCGACCTCCAGAACCGACTTCGGTGTGGTACCATCCGCGCACATCCCGATCATTGGAATTTTGGCTTTGCAACCGAGTGCCAGCGCCGTGGCTGCAGCAGCGGAATCGGTTACGAGAAAATCAGCGGAGTGAGTCGTCAGAAGTCCTAACGAGCCCTCCTTCATGATCTTATCGGATAGGGTGAGGCCCTGCCCATAAATGTGCCGGTTGTAGAGCCGCGTCACTTCGACCTGTGCGGTCCCTCCACCATCCGCAAGAAAAATAAAGATGTACTTGGGTCGTGCCGGCAGCGAACCACTTGCACCGGGATCGGGCGCGCCGACGAGGAAATGGCACGACGTGAGCGAGAGCAGAAGCGCGGCAACCAGAATCGCGTATCTTCCGCATAACTTGCTCATCCTGCATCCCTTTGCCACCTTTGCGCTTCCAACCAGAGCGAGAGGACCGCGTAGTAAACCGGAAAAATCAAGGAGAGTAACACGACGGCAGGGTGGGGTTCGGGCAGAAGATAGATAATCGCGAGGATTAGAATCCCCCACATCGTCCCCAAGCCGACCGTCAAACCTCGGTACACCGGGGTGCGACTGGGGTACACGTATCGGATAGGAACGAAAACCAGAAACGACAAAACAATGATCGCAAAGGCGTTTGCCCACGGAGGCGTTTTTAGTACATAGAAATAGAAAACGACAATATTCCAATACGAGGGAAAGCCTAAGAAAAAATGGTCCTGGGTTTTGGCCTCCTTCTGGCAGAAGCCGTAGGCGCTGGCTAGGAGCGGCAACGCCGCGAGCCAGAAAGCGTCCGCTTCGGGAAGCAGTCGCGCCCGGATGAGAAAAAAGGAGGGCACTAAAACGTAGTTCAGGTAGTCGATGATGTCTTCTAAACGGTCCCCATCAAACGACGGAATCAGCTCCTTCACTCTGGCTTTGCGCGCCAGCGTGCCATCGGTGGCGTCAATCAACACCGCCAACAACATCATCCAGAAGACGGCGGGAAATCGCGCCTGTTCGATGAAGAGGAGCGTCAAAAAAGCAAGAATTGCTCCGGAAGATGTATAAGCGTGAGCGAACCAGGCAAAGAGAAGCCGGTAAGACGTGGTTTTCTCCGCGTGGGGCTTAAACGGATATTCAGTTAGCCGATGCCGCGAAACTCGGCCGCGCTTTCAAACGCTCCATCCAGGCCAGCACGCGCTGATACTTGGGATCGACAGGAATTTGAAAGCGCTCCAGCGAGTCGAAATTTGCCATGAAGGCAATGTCGGCGATGCTGAACGTCCCCGCGAGGTATTCCTTTCCCGCCAGTTCCTTTTCGATGCGGTCAAAGCAACCTACGATCTGCGCTTTGGAATGTTCGATGATCTTGGGATCTTTTTGCCCTTCCGGCTTACGGACCTCGTGGATGATTTCAACAAAAGGCGGATTGAAAAAGTTATCGCGGAAATCTTCCATCAACCGCGCCCGGGCTTTCCCTTCGGAATCAGTGGGGAAG
>JBOHVR010000146.1:0-2872 GCA_050735755.1 Binatia bacterium | reverse complement strand
ATCTTGAAGTTGCCAAAGGAAACCACCCCTGGTGATGTAAGAGCTTTGGCACTTGTAGAGTAGAAGCGCACTCCACATCGCATCCAATCACCCCTTCCTACTATTTTGCCGTGAGAGTTGCCATCGTCCATGATTGGCTGACGGGGATGAGAGGCGGAGAGAAGTGCCTAGAGGTCTTTTGCGAGCTTTTTCCCGATGCGGACCTGTTTACTCTCCTTTATTATCCTGAACGGATGTCAAAGATCATCCGCGGAATGAAGGTCCACACTGCGTGGATCAACGGCCTTCCTGCGGTCGGCCACTATTACCGCTACTGCTTGCCACTATTTCCCCGAGCCATCGAGCGATTCAAACTCGACGATTATGACCTTGTTCTCTCCAGCAGCCATTGCGTGGCCAAGGGAGCGCTTCCCCAAGGTGCTCTGCATATTTCTTACATTTATTCCCCGATGCGTTACGTCTGGGACATGCACGATGCCTATTTCGGCCCGCGGTCGTCGTGGCCGGGTCAACTGGGAATGGCGCTCTGGCGCCGGTCGTTGCAGCGCTGGGACGTGCGCTCGGCGGCGCGAGTTCATTTCTTTGTTGCGATCTCGAACAATATCGCCCGCAAAATTCGCAGCACCTATCGTCGTGATGCCGCCGTGATTCACCCGCCGGTAGACCTCGATCGCTTCTACGTCCTGCAGTCGCAGCAGCCCTACTACCTGGTCGTGTCGGCTCTGGTTCCGTACAAGAGAGTCGATCTTGCCGTCGAAGCTTTTAATGAGCTAAAACTCCCGCTGAGAATCGTGGGAGAGGGGCCGCTTAAACGCGCTTTGCAGAAGCGCGCGCGGGAAAACATTGAGTTCGTGGGCTGGGTCGGCGATGACGCTCTCGCGCAGCTTTACGCGTCGTGCCAGGCGCTCGTTTTCCCTGGCGAGGAGGACTTTGGTATCGTCCCGCTGGAAGCTCACGCGAGCGGCCGCCCGGTGATTGCCTATGGGCGGGGCGGAGTTCTGGAGACGGTGATGCCACTAGCTGAAGAGGCGGAAATCGCTCCCACAGGGATTTTCTTCCCGCAGCTTACGGCGCAGAGCCTGATCACCGCCGTTGAATCGTTTGAAAAAAGCAAGCAGCGCTTTAATCCGGATGCCATCCGGTCGCGGGCATCGCTGTTTTCGCGGCCTCGATTTAAGAGCGAAATTCACGACTTTGTAGAGCAACGCCTGATGGAATGGAAGGCGGCAGGAGCTCGAGTTGCTTAAGCAGCACAACCAATTCTTCAAAAGCCTGATCCTTCTCAGCGATCTCTGTTGCCTGACGCTGGCATGGTGGGGCGCGTACGTGTTACGTTTTTCGTTCCTCCTTTTTCTTCCCCCTGAACCCTACACGTACCGCCATTATGTTGTAGCCTGGCTTTTCGTGCTGGCGATTTGGGGCGTTGTTTTCGAGATGCTCGATCTCTACCGGCCGCGGCGTGTATCCACGCACTGGCACGAGGTCGTAGATATCTTCAAGGGGTCCTTGCTGGCCCTGCTGATCTTCTTGGGAGTGATATTTCTCGTTCGGGACATCGTGCTCTCCCGGCTGGTCGTGGTGCTCTTCTGGGGGCTCAGCGTCGTCCTGCTGAATTTGAGTCACGTCGGTGTGCGCGAGGTCTTACGCGTCCTCAGGCGCAGGGGCTTTAACCTCCGCCACATCCTGGTGATCGGTTCGCCGCATGAAGCGCAACGGCTGGTGCAAACGCTCGAGCGCCATCGGCAGCTGGGATTACAGATAAGGGGAATCCTATTACTGGATGAGAACGGGAAAGGTTCCCCTTCTTTTGGCGCGCTTCCGGTGCTCCCCAATCGCGAGGATACGTTACAGCTCATCCGCACGGGCGCGATCGATCAGGTTTTCATTACGCTGACTTTGCATGAATCGCACCGGCTGCGGGAGATTCGGGACTGGATCGGCGATGAGCCGGTCACGACGCACTTTGTGCCTGATCTTGCAGCGGATCTCATCTTACATGGGAGAGTGGAAGAGTTTGAGGGTCTGCCGATCATTACTTTGCAGGCCTCTCCGCTCTACGGCTGGAACTCGGTTTTGAAGAGGGGTTTGGATTTCTGCCTCGGCAGCGTTGCTGTGGTTTTGTTGTCCCCGTTCATTGCCTTCATCGCTCTGCTGATTCGATGCAGCGGTTCCGGGCCGGTCTTTTTCCGCCAGGTACGAATGGGACTCGACGGTAGGCGGTTTGAGATGCTCAAGTTCCGGACGATGGTTGAGGATGCCGAGAGAGATACCGGACCGATCTGGACAGATCCTACGGATGCAAGGGTAACGGCCACGGGTCGCTGGCTGAGACGGACCAGCCTCGACGAGCTACCGCAGCTGTGGAACGTGCTTAAAGGCGAAATGAGCTTGGTTGGTCCCCGTCCCGAACGACCGGAACTGATTGAAAAGTTTCGCAAAGAAGTGCCGAAGTATATGCTGCGACTCAAAGTCAAAGCCGGCATGACCGGTTGGGCTCAGGTTCACGGCTGGCGCGGCAATACTTCCCTCGAGAGGCGCATCGAGCATGATATTTATTATATCGAGAACTGGTCTCTGTGGCTCGATCTCAAAGTCCTGGCCGTGAGCATCGTGCGGGGCTTTGTCAATAAAAATGCCTATTAATTCCCGCGGGGGAGGTCATAGCCCCTTCGGTTTTGACATCACGACGAATTGGCTTATGATAGAGGGCTGCGATGTTCACTGATTCACAGTCTGCCCGGCGCGTCGAGAAGCCATGGGGATACGAGCTCATTTGGGCTCATACCGATCGTTACGTGGGCAAAATTCTCCATATTAACAAAGGCGAGTCCCTGAGCTATCAGTACCACAACGTCAAGGATGAAACGATCTA
>JBOHVR010000145.1:0-5191 GCA_050735755.1 Binatia bacterium | reverse complement strand
GTTTTTGATCCAAGATGGCCATGGCGACGTGGTACTGGTAACTGAATTTTCCTTCCAACCCGGAACGAATATTGGGCCGGTCGAAGTGCCCGCGCCGGGGCACGATGAGCTCGATAGAACTGATGTTCTGGCCCGTGATGTTGTGTTTTTTGACCAGCTCGAGCGCCGCTTCGAAGGGATGGTGCAGGTGATATCCGCTCGGATACATCTTGACGCCGATACCCGGTGAGGCGAGGTGGTAGGGATTCCCGAGCATGGCCGTGATTTGCCAGTCAGCCGAGGGACGCTCGCCGAAGAACGTTTCAAAGAAAGCGCCGTCCAAAACATGCGGATTGGCAGAAAAGCCATCAGCCGCCAGCATGGCCGCGACCACGCCATTGCGCGCGCCGTGACCGGAATGGAACGGTTTCGTCATGGTGCCGCTGTGCAGGCTGATGCCGCTCGCTTCGGATGCCGCGATGCCGAAGGCAATCTGCAATTTTAAAGTGTCGAGACCCAACAGCTTGGCGCAAGCGGCCGCGGCGCCAAAGGTTCCGAAGACCGGCGTGGGGTGCCAGCCGCCGCGCTTATCGGAGCAGGCATGGAGTTTACCCATGATTTCATAGGCTACCACCTGCGCAACCATCAACTGGCGTCCCGACGCGCCCAAACTCTCGGCTACGGCCAGGGCGGCCGGAAAAGTGACTCCGGTTGGATGTGCGCCCGGCAGCCACATGTCGTCGTAGTCAGTGGCGTGACAGAAAATACCGTTGGCAAAGGCAGCCTGCGGCGCCGAGGAGCGGAGCTGCGTGCCCCAGACCGTGCAGTCAGGAGTGCCGCCGGTGCGCTGGACGAAGTTGGCCGCGATTTTTCCGACCTCCTGGGTGCTGCCGGCAAGCGCAACGCCAATCACGTCCAGGATCTGCCGTTTGGCGCGATCCACGACTTCCTGCGGGATATTTTCATATTTCAGGTCGGTCACAAAACGAGCGACGAATTCTGTATTTCTCACCATGGATCCTCCTCATTTTCTTTAGCAGATTGTTGAAAGTCGGCGGTCGCCCTTCCGACATGCTCAGGGCGGCGGAGCAGATCTTGTAAATCATGGAAATGTTTTCCGTTCCTGCCGAGCTTCGTCGAAGCACAAAATCCAGTTTGTTGAATTTTACGGCTTTTGCTGAACTAACACACTCGCGGTTCTGGTGACAACTTACTGTCGAAAATGCACAAGATTATCCTTGTGTCCCCGCGAGCTGCGTGCGCGTCAATAACCTCCGGGCCGCCAGGCCGATGAGTCCCGTCAGTACGATCAGGATAACGCCAATCGCCGATGCCTGGGGAATAAACCCTTGCATGAACCAATGCTCAAGCAGCCTTGACTGCGTGCCGGCCTGCGAGACGCGAGAAAACCACGTTTCTCGTTTGGCCGCTGCAAGATGGGTAGTTGTGGAAGAACAGCCCGACGATATCTCCGGATGCGTACAGGCCGCGGATCGGCTGCGCCCCGGTATTGAGCACTTGCGCATGTCCATCTATTTGCAGGCCGCCGAATGTGAATGTGATGCCGCCGGTGACTTGATAGGCGCGGAACGGAGGCTCATCGATGCAGTTGGCCCAATTGGATTTGCGAGGACTGATTCCTTCCGTGCACTTGCCGTCCAGCTCGGCAGGATTAAAAGGGACGTCGGTCCGGGTGGCTTTGTTGAATTCGTCTACCGTGCGACTCAAGATCGCGGGTTCTATTCCGATCTTGCTCGCCAGTTCGGCAATTGTGGGAGCTTCGACCGGCTCTGCAAAAGCATAACCGGGATGGTAAATCGGGAGCGCTTTGCGATCGAAGATCTGATAGGCCACCGCGCCGGGCTCGCGTAACACGGCCCAGCCGGTCTTTGCATAAGTGTACGCGCTGCGGGATTCGCCTTCATCGAAAAAACGCTGTCCCAGCGAATTGACCGTGATACCATAGACGTAAGAATAACGATTGGCCTTGGCGCTGATCTCCACGTCGGGAGATTTGCCATCGATTGGCGTTGCGTGGGCGCCTTGCCAGTGACCGGCGGCCTTTGCGCCCAGCGCCAGCGCCATCTGGAGAACCTCGCCGGTGTCGTGTTTGCTGCCGCGCACCTTCATCAAATCGGCGTTCTGCCCAAGATAGCGCGCGCGCATCTCCGGATTCGCTTGAAATCCTCCGCTACATAAAATAACTGCATCGCCCATGAGCTCATACTCGCCGTCCGGTGCCGAGACGCGGACGCCGTCAACGCGCCGGTCGTTTCCGTGCAGTGCCGTCACGCGCGATTCGTAGCGAATCTCGACATTCATGCGAGACGCGATATCGCGCCACTGCATAAGTTGGCTTAGCCCGCCCTCGACGCCACCGGCAGGATGGACGACCATGCCCGGCTCGAAATAATACCGCCCATCGACGAGAACATGGCGCTCCAACTCCCATTTGATTCCTAGTTCAAGCATCCAATGAATGGCGGCGTTGGATTGGCTTACCAGCAGCTCGGCGAGAAAGGAGTTGATTCGACCCTGAGTCACTCGATTGAGATCGCCCATGAAGTGCTCACTGGTGTACGGCGGGATGTGCATGCGTTGAAATTGGGCCTCTTCAACGTGAGGAACGAAGGCGCGAATTTCAGCCGCGCCTGAGTGGACAAAACGAAAGCCGGTGTGTGAGAAGCGGGCGTTACCGCCAAATTCCGGCTCAGGCGCCTTCTCGAGCATCACGACTCTTTCCGCGCCGCTTTGCCGGGCCCCAACCGCGGCTTCAAAGGCCGCGCTTCCGCCGCCAACGACAATGACATCAGCTTTTTCGTTCTTTATAAGTCACCTCGTGCGATACATTTTTATCGATATTTCAGGAAACTCTTGCCCCTCTCCCGTTCGACGGGAGAGGGTAGGGTGAGGGTCGGAAAGACGTGAAGCGAGCCTCATTCGCTGGCCGTAGATTTTCGCGTCACCACCAGTCCGTCTACGGCCAACAAGCCCTGGCCCGTTGGCAGAACAATGACGGGGTTCAAGTCTATTTCCTCGATCACGTCTTGCAGGTCGACAGCCAATTGCCCAAGCGCGCGAATCGCGGCGGCGAGCGCCTCGATGTCTCCGGGCGGGTTGCCGCGCGCGCCTTCGAGGAGTTTTTTGCCGCGCAGGCCCTCGATCATGGCGCGGCACTGCGGGAGACTGAGCGGTGGAAATCTGAGCACTGCGTCCCTGAGAATTTCGACGAAAATACCGCCGGTGCCGAGCAGCACGACGGGTCCGAGCTGCGGATCGCGAGAAACCCCCAGAATGACTTCAGCCACCCCCCGGATCATAGGTTGAACGATCACCCCTTCGATGTCGGCATCCGGTTTCGCCGCTTGGGCCCGCTTCATGATCTCGGCGAAAGCTGCTTCGACTTCTTCCGGAGTTTTGAGGTTGGCTTTGACGGCGCCGATGTCGCTGCGATGCGCGATATCGACGGAAGCGATTTTCAAGACGACCGGAAAACCCATGGCGCGCGCGAGTTCTATTGATTCACTCGGCGTTTGCGCCAGCTTGGTGGTGACGAATGGAATCGCGTAATGTTCAAACAGGGCGATAATTTCTTTTGTGGTGAGTGAACCTCCCGGACGCTGCGACAGCCGCTCTTTCATTTTATTATCAGCGGCCCTCTGCTCTCTATCTCGGTCTCTCTCTCTGTCTTCCCACGTCTGAGTCATCGTGACGGCTTTGCGGATCGAGCGCAGCCCTTTTTCGTATTCGAGCAGGAAGGGGACCTTGAGAGAGCAGAAGAATTCGAACCACTCCGAGCTGAGTTGCTCGCTTGCGCGCGAGAACAGGACCAACTGCTTGCCGTTCTTGAGCACCGTATCGGTCACGGCCTGATAACCTTCGCGCAGGCGGTCGGAGAGTTTATCCGGAATGTTCAGCCGGCAACCGATGACGCTGAAGTTCGGCGATTGCGCGAAGGCGTCCAGCGAGCGGTAGAATCCGTCGGGTTTCGACGTGAGCAGGTCTTCGACGTCCAGGGGATTTCCCAAGAACGAATCTTTTCCCAACTCTTTAGCGATGACGCCGCGGGTGTCCGGGTCCAGGTCGGGTAGAACGAGTCCATTGCGGTCGCAGATGTCAGAAAGCAGGCTGCAGTCCCCGCCGGAAATCGTGATGAGTCCGACGTCGTTCGATTTAAGACGCGCCAGATCGGCGGTGACGAGAAAAGCCGCCGTCTCGAGGACTTCGTCCAGGTTGTTAACCCCAATGACGCCTTTCTGCTCGAAGAAAGCATCCCAGGCTTCGCCGCTGGAGGCGAGACTTCCGGTGTGGGACGCAATCGAACTCTTGGCGCGTGGAGATTTTCCTAAACGCAGAGCGACAATCGGCTTGCGCAGCTCATTGGCGCGGTCAACCAGAGCGCGAAATGCCTGCGGGTTGCGAATCGATTCGATCACCGCGGCGATCACTTTGGTTTCGGGATCATTAACCGCCCACGCGAGATAGTCGCTTAGATTCAAGCCCGCCTCGTTTCCGGGCGCGATCGCGACGGAGAAACCAAGACCGCGTTGGGTTCCCATCTGGACGATCAGGTTCAACATGCCGCTGCTGTGAAAGATCGCGGCCAGACTCCCGTGCCGGAACTCCTTGGGGAGAGGCGATGTCCAAAGGTACGCTTTCGAGCGCGGGCACATGTATCCGAGAGTGTTCGGACCGAGCAGCAGCATGCCATTGCTCCGCGCGATTGCCGCAAGCTCGTCCTGTCTTTTCTTTCCTTCCGCACCGATTTCAGCAAAACCGTTGCTGATCACGGACAACGCCCGAACACCTTTCTCCGCGCATTCGCGCGCCACGGCCGACACAAAAGCGTGCGGAACGACGATAATCCCAAGATCGACCGGCCCCGGAATGTCCCTCACGGTGGGATAGCAATGCATGCCGAACACTTGCTGCTGGCGCGGGTTGACCGGATAGACGGAGTCCATGGAAAAACCGCTCTGCAGCAGATTCTTGTGAATGGAAACCGGATAGTGACCCCTCTCGCTTGCGCCGATGATCGCGAGCGAGCGCGGCGCGAGAAGCGGCGTCAGGTCTGCGGATGATGCCATTCTTTCTGGTTTGGATGTTTCTGCCATAACGGATTGAATCTCTTTCTACTGAACTTCTAAAGACCTTGTCGGAGTCCTTCGACGGGGCTCAGGACGAACGGAGGGGACTCGATATTGTTGATGAT
>JBOHVR010000144.1:0-4545 GCA_050735755.1 Binatia bacterium | reverse complement strand
TTCAGAGCCTGATTGTGATGTGGTCGGAGACGGGCCGAAGATTTTAAATTTCTCTTTCTCGTCGTCACTCGCGTCGGCAACAGGTTTTCGGACATCATTGCCAAACCACAGAAATTTGTAGTCTCCTGCACCTGAGTTTGGATTGCTCGGGTCCTTGGGCGTCTTTAGCTCACGATACTTCAGTTGCGCGATCTTGCGGGCATACCAAACAAGGTAGTCGGAAGTCGAAGCGAGATTCGTCGAAGTTTGAGAACTCGTTTTCCACACAGTGATTAACGTCACGAAGTTTTCGTCTCCAAATACCTCATCGAGCACGGCGCGGACGCGATGCACGTTTTCATCGCCGATTTGAACGAAGATAGAGCCCGAATCAGTAAGTAGATCATGAGCGACAGTTAGGCGGTCGCGGAGGTAAGTGAGGTAGCTGTGGATGCCGTCGCGCCAGGTATCGCGGAAGGCTTTGACCTGCTCCGGCTCGCGGGTGATATGGCCGGCGTTACCGTCTTTCACGTCGCGGCTCGTAGTGGACCATTGGAAATTGCTGTTGAATTTGATGCCGTAGGGCGGGTCGATGTAGAGGCACTGCACCTTGCCGCGCAGGCCCTCGCGCTCGGCAAGTGAGGCCATTACCTGCAGCGAGTCACCAAGGATCATACGGTTCGACCAGTTCTGATCGTGTTGGTAGAACTCGGTCTTGTCCACACCGGCAGGTATACCGTTGAAATCCGCAAACAGATCCGTCTGCGCGCCGGCTTCCTGATCGCGCTGCTCGCGCGTCTGCCTGAGTAGATCGTCGATCAGTACCTTGGGATGAACTTTTTCCTGGATGTAAAGCGGCGGTGCGTGGACGACGAGGTCGCTCCAATCTTGCTCGTCCTTCCCGCGCCAGACGAGCTGCGGATCGAGGTCCGTGTTGCGCGGATACTTTATCGTCTTGGGCTTTTCTTCTTCTTTCTGAATAACCGACTGGTACTCGGCCGTAGGGATGTTTTTGCGCTTGGCCTCGTCGTGTGTCAGCGCTTCGACGGTGCGCTTGGATTGCGGTTTCTTTGCCATGTTTTCTACCTGATACCTGAACGCTGAGCGTTTGGAGTCATATGTTAGTGATTCGTGATCAGTAGTAGCCCGCTCTTGCCGTGCTCGTGAGGATACGGCCGGTAATCACTTTGCACCTGCCTTTTTCATTCCCCGTGCAGCTTTATTTTTCCGCGTAGAACGACCACCTGTGTGTGGATCAAACCCAGGCGGAACAAGGCGTTGATAAAACTCGTGCAGCTTGGCGCGGATTAGGGCTTTTTTCGGCAGTAGGGCTTGATACTCGGCAATCAGGGCTGGAGAGACAGAGCGACTGAGCGCATACTCGACAACCTCCTTATCCTTGGTGGCGCAGAGGAGCATGCCGATGGAGGGGCGCTCGTGGCTCTTGCGCACGTCGCGGTCGAGCGCCTCGAGGTAAAACTCGAGCTTGCCGAGGTGTTCGGGCTGGAACTCCTCGACCTTCAACTCAATAGCGACGAGGCAGTTCAATCCGCGGTGAAAAAACAGCAGGTCGAGCGCGAAGTCCCTCTTACCCACCTGTACAGGGTATTCAGAGCCGATGAAACAAAAGTCGCGGCCTAGTTCGGTGATGAATTGTCCAAGATTGCGCAACAGGCCCGAGTGCAGATCGGCCTCGGAATGATCCTGTGGCAGCCCGAGAAACTCGAAGATGTAGGCGTCCTTGAAGAACTCAGCGGCCTGAGGGTGAACTTCTCTCAACACCGTTGATAGTTTTGCCGGGTGCAAAACGGTTCGTTCGAAAAGCGACGCATTGATCTGCCGAGCGACTTCCCGAACTGGCCACCGATTGCGGATAGTCATGCGCAGGTAGAACTCGCGTTCCTCGGGCAACTTGGCTTTGTTCAGAATGTGCAAATTGGCGGACCAGGTCAATTCTCTCAACAGTGTTGAGAGTTTTGTATCGGCGCGGTAGGTGTCGTAGAATTGACGCATCCGCCACAAATTCTGCGGCGAGAAACCACGGATGCCGGGCTGGGCTCGCTGGATGAAAGCGGCGAGCGCCACAATCGTGCCCTTTCCCCATCCTTCCGATTTGATTCTGCGGCTGATGCATTCCCCGACGCGCCAGTAGAGGTCGATCAGCTCGGCGTTGACGGCTTGATAGGCGCGCAGATGCGACTGCTCAATGAGCCGCACCACCTCGTCGAACGACGACTCCACGGAAGTCGCGGCCACAGCCTTGATGGCCGGGGTTTTGGCTTTGCCGATGGACGTCCTCTTTGGCATGTCTAATTGTCAGCGGCCCCAGCCTGGGCAGCAACGGAATCGATCATTTTCTTGAATCTCGCTTCAACTTTTGCTTTGAAGTCAGCCTCGATCTGGTACACGTCGGTAAACTCGGCGAAGGCCCAGCGGCCGTAAGTTTTGAGATTGTTCACTCCCGGAATCCAGTAGGTGTCCATCGTGGACTTCTTTTCCTTCGCGTCTTCGCGGCGGTAGCCTTTGATCTCGACGATCAGGTGCAGCAGATCGTCATCGCCATGACCGTCATCAACCAGCACGATGAAGTCCGGTAGGTACTTGCGCATTTCCGATCCGTACCTGTATGGAACTTCGAGGCCGAGATTGTGGTTTTTGACGTAGGCCCGCACGCGAGGATGAGACTCAGCAACGCGGCAAAACTCGGCCTCCCAATCGCTATCCAGCACGACCCAGTTGATGTGGCAGCGCCGCGAGTCCGTTTCCCAACGGTCGGTCCTCGATGTGTTGAAGCGAACGTGAGCGGTGGACCCGACAGGATTGTAAGCGTCGAGCACTGCCTTGATCGGCCGCTTGTCGATGAGCGCGCGGTTAATGGCTGTGGTGATTCTCTGGCAGGCCATGTCCGCGAGCATCTTGTACTTGAGCTGCGCCGGGTAGGTGCCGCCCTTACAGACAAGATACCCATCGAGCCACTGCCGCGCGATGCGCTTAAGTTGCCCGAACAAATAGAGTTCCGGTTCACCATTCGAGTCGCGATATTTGCTGAGAACTAGATAAGAGGTTATTTCGTAGACCACCTGCGATGGCCGCACGTCGCCAGTATGCACGAGGTTCAGATCCACGGGCTGGCCGATAATTCCAGAGTTGCGCGTCTCCGTGGCTCCGACGAGGTCGGGGGTGAGCTCCAGCACGGAGTCTTCGTTGAACTCAGCAGTTAACCTCTCTTCCGGCAGCTCCACGCGATAGCCTTCCACGCGTGGGAAACGGATTTCGAGCGCGTCGCGCTCGGGACGGACGGCCTTAACTTGGACGGTCTCACGCGGTGGCTGTGGCGGCGCTACAACAGGTTTGGCATTGAAGTCGAACGGGATGCCGAGGACGTCAGCATACTCGACGTTGAAGAGGCCTTTGTCCGGACCGTCTTCATTCAGATCATAGGACTGGCGCCGCAACGCACGTCCAATTACCTGCTCGCATAAAAGCTGGGTGCCGAAGGCGCGAACGCCGAGCACGTGAGTCACAGTGTTGGCATCCCAACCTTCGGTCAGCATCGCGACCGAGACGACACAGCGAATGTCGGCACCGAGCCGACCGGGCTTCCCTACGGTGTTCATCACTTCGCGTAACAGATTCTGGTCAGTAAGATTCTCGGCCTGGCGAGGGTCACCGGTGCGCTCGACAATCTCACGCCGGAAACGATCGATCTCGTCGGCGGCCATGGCGCGAAAGTTGTCATCCAGCGATTCACCGGACTCCAGTTGCTCGCTGTCGATCAGCAGCGTCCTGGGGCGCGGCAGCGGGTCGCCGTGCTCATTGTGGTTTTGAAATAACGGGAATTTGCCGAACTCCAATTGGCTCGTGCCGTCGTCGTTCTGGCGCTGGAAACCGGAAATGTAATCGTAGACAAGCTTGGACGTCGATGTGTTATTGCAGACGACGATGAAGCACGGCGGAACGGATATCTTGTTTTTGGCCCAAAGCTCAAACGTCAGCTTGTAGTGGCCGTACAACGCATCGAGTGCGGTTTGCAGTTGCGGCGGCAGATCGCGCGGATCGAGAGCCCCTGCCTTGCCTCGGCCCTTCTTGGGCATTTTGGCGCGGATATGCTCCCAGAGATTGCGGAACATCGGCATTTCGTTGCCGGGGATGTTGTCCGCAATGGGCACCCGCGGCAGCTTGACGATACCGCACTCAATAGCGTCCATCAGCGAGAAGTCGCTCATCGTCCACGGAAAGAGAGTGCCTTCGGCGTACCCTGATCCGCGCAGAAAAAATGGCGTAGCGGACAGATCAACGACGCGCGCAATGCCGAGCTTGCGGTTCACAGCTTCGAGGCCTGAAATCCAGACGCGCGCGGCCTCGTTATTCTTTTCGGCTTCTTTCCTATCATCGCCTCTCAGATCTTCGTCATCTTTATCGCCGGGCTTTTCGCGGTAGCAGTGGTGCGCCTCGTCATTGAGAATGAGGATATTTTTCATCCCCATAAGTTCCGGCATGACGCGTTGGATCATCTGACCTTCGGTCTCAGTGGTCTCAATCTCTGTTCCCGTACGGCCCTGGAGC
>JBOHVR010000143.1:0-5357 GCA_050735755.1 Binatia bacterium | reverse complement strand
GCACAACACACCGTTTCTGCTTCTGGGCAGAGGGAGCAACGTGCTGATCGCTGACCGCGGCGTGCGCGGCGCGGTCCTGCGCCTGGCAGGCGATTTCAAGCGCGCAGAATGGCGCCCACAGAAGCGCGACGTTTCGCTCATCGTCGGCGCTGCCTATCCCGTCGCTCTGCTGGTGCGCGAGGCCGTCCGCAAAGGTTTTGCCGGCCTGGAGTTCGCGGAGGGAATTCCAGCCACGGTGGGCGGGGCCATTGTGATGAACGCTGGAGCGTACGGCTCCGAGATGGAGAAAGTGGTGGAGCGCATCGAGGGACTGACTGCGAAAGGAGAAGAAAAGATTTTCCGCCGCGGCGATTTGTCTTTCTCCTACCGGTCCACGCATCTGCCTCAAGGATTCATCGTGACCCGCGTTTGGTTTGCTCTCTCTCACGGGAAAACCCTGGAGATGCAAGAGAAACTGCGCGCCTTGGTGGCCAAGAGAAAACACAGCCAGCCGGCGGGTCTTCCCAACGCGGGCTCGATGTTCCGCAATCCGCCCAGCGATTTTGCGGGCCGGCTCATCGAAGCCGCGGGTCTCAAGGGCCACGCCATTGGGCAGGCGAAGATTTCAGAGCGACATGCCAATTTCATCGTTAACCTGGGCGGCGCGCGCGCCGAAGACGTCAAGAAACTAATGGATCGCGCGCGCGCCGAAGTTAAAAAGCAGCACGCCGTCGAGCTGACGCCTGAGATTCATCTCGTGGGCGAGTGGCCGCACCCCACGGAGGTCAGGTAACAAGCGATGCCCGCCGCGAACCGCGCCCTTTACCGCAAGCTTCGCGTCGGAGTGCTCTTCGGAGGCTTGTCCAAAGAAAAGGAGATCTCGGTTAAAACCGGCACAGCGGTCATCAAAGCTCTGCGCCAAAAGGGCTATCGCGTCATTCCCATCCCCGTGCGGCAAGACCTGCCGCTGCTTTTGCGCAAGCGCAGGGTCGCGGTGGTCTTCAACGCTTTGCACGGAAAATTCGGCGAAGACGGGTGCATCCAGGGGCTCTTAGAGATCATGCGCATTCCCTACACCGGTTCGGGCGTCACCGCTTCCGCTTTGGGCATGGACAAGGTTTTTGCGAAAGAGGTCTTTGCGACCCGCGGGATTCCGACGCCGCCCTACGAGGTCATTCCATGTGAGGGACCCCGCAAGGTGCGGCTCGCGCTCCCTGTCGTCGTCAAGCCCAGAGCTGAAGGATCGACGTTGGGAGTTACGATCGTGCGCCGCTCCAGCGGCCTGCCGCGCGCGCTCGCGCATGCTTTGAGTTTCGATTCGAGCTGTTTGGTCGAGAAATACATCCCGGGCCGGGAAGTCGCGGTCGGCGTTCTCAACGGGCGCGCTTTGGGCGCCCTCGAGATCCGGCCCATCAAGGGCTTCTATGATTACAAAACCAAGTACACGCCGGGACTGGCGCGCCATCTCTATCCCGCGCCGCTTGAGAGCCCGCTTTATGAGAAGACTTTGCGCATGGCCGAGCAGGCCTGCGCGGCGCTGGGGTGCGAAGGCGCGCCCCGCGTCGACTTTCGCGTGACCCCCAAGGGAAGGCCCTACGTGCTGGAGGTCAATACCCTTCCCGGCTTGACCGCGCTTAGCCTGCTGCCCGAGATCGCGCGTGGCGAAGGCATCTCCTTTCCCGACCTGGTCGAGAATATTTTGGATCACGCGCGCTTGAAGACGAAGTTGGAGCATGGACTCGGATGAACCGGCTTGCCCGCCCAAAAAATTACCAGCGCGCCCGCCTCTATTTGCTGCTGTGGGGCTCCCCGATTCTGTTGCTGCTTTGTGTCTTCGCGTTTTACATCAGCGTGCCGCGCGCCGCGCGCTTTATCGCCGAAGTCAAAGACTCTTTTCTCAACCACGCCTATTTTTCCGTGCGCGAGATCAAGGTGACCGCCGGCGAAAGGATCGACGGCAGCGAGATCGTCGCCATGGCGGGACTTAGCCACGGCATGAACCTGTGGCGCGTGGACACGCAGAAAATCGAGCGGGAGATTAGCCGCCATCCGTGGGTCAAGCGTGCGCAGGTGCGGCGCGAGTTCCCGCACCGTGTCGTGATCCAGGTCGAGGAGCGAAGCGCCAAGGGAATCCTGTTCTTGGGCAAGTTTTACTACATCGATGAGGACGGCAATGTTTTTCAGGAAATGAAAGAAGGAGAAAAAACCGACATGCCGCTTTTGAGCGGCTTCGAACGGCAAGAACTCGGCCACCATTCCACGCCGCAAAAGATCCAAGCGGCACTGCGTTTGAGCGACGAAATGGCGCACAGGCAATTGCCGGTTTCGGAGATGCGGTTTGCCAAAGGGAATCTGGTGCTTTACCTCTCCTCCTATCCCGTCGTGCTCCACATGGGTTGGGGCGACTGGGAGCAAAAGCTCGCCAATCTGGATCGGATCTTGGCCGAGTGGAAGGGCAAAGAAACCCGGCTGGCGTCGCTTAACTTGAGCTTTCACAATCAGGTCGTTCTGCGTTTGAGAAAAAACAGCCATGGCTAGAAAGACAAATATTATTGTCGGGCTCGACATCGGAACTTCGAAAGTTTGCACCGTCGCGGGTGAGATGACGGAGCGCGGTGTCGAGATTATCGGGGTCGGCATTCATCCCTCGCAAGGATTGCGCAAAGGCGTGGTCATCAACATCGAGAGCACCGTGAACTCAATCAAGAAGGCCGTGGAAGAGGCGGAGCTGATGGCCGGATGCGAGATCCACACCGTGTTCACCGGGATCGCCGGCGGACACATCAAGGGCTTCAACAGCCATGGCATCGTCGCGCTCAAGGGCAAAGAGGTGTCCGAGCGCGACATCGAGCGCGTCATCGACGCGGCCAAGGCTGTCGCCATACCGATGGACCGCGAGGTTTTGCACACCTTGCCGCAAGAATACGTCATCGACACCCAAGACGGCATCAAACAGCCTCTCGGCATGTCGGGAGTCCGGCTGGAAGCCAAAGTCCATATCGTCACCGGCGCCGTGACCTCGGCCCAGAACATCGTCAAATGCTGCAATCGTACGGGCTTAAACGTTGCCGATATCGTGCTCGAGCCGCTCGCCTCAGCCGAGGCCGTGCTGACTCCGGAAGAGAAAGAATTGGGCGTGGCGCTGGTGGACATGGGCGGCGGGACAACCGACATCGCCATTTTTCACGAGGGCTCGGTCAAACACACCGCAGTTCTCGCCATCGGCGGCAACCATCTCACCAACGACATCGCGATGGGCCTGCGCACGCCGATCGCCGAAGCCGAGCGCATCAAGCAGCGCTACGGCTACGCCAAAGCCGCCATGACCAGCAAGGACGAAAGGGTGGACGTGCCCAGCGTCGGCGGCCGAAACCCGCGCACTATTTCACGACACATCCTCTGCGAAATCATCGAGCCGCGCATGGAAGAAATTTTCCAGCTCGTGCACCGGGAAATTAACAAGTCCGGGTTTGAAGAGGCGCTGGCTTCGGGCATCGTCCTCACGGGCGGCACCACGTTGCTTCCCGGAACCGTGGAAATGGCCGAGCAGGTCGTGAACATGCCGATACGCCTCGGCATTCCGACGCAAATCGGCGGCCTTACGGACGTCGTGTCCAGCCCTATTTATGCCACCGGCGTGGGTCTGGTTCTCTACGGCCTGAAACGCCAGGACCGGAAATATTTTCGCATCCGCGAGAACAATGTGTTCATCAAAGTCAAAAATCGGATGGTGGATTGGTTTAGTGAATTCTTTTAACTCTAAGTAAGGAGGAACAGATATGTTCGAGCTCGTTGAGCAAATTACGCTCGGTGCCAAGATCAAGGTCATCGGAGTCGGGGGCGGCGGCGGAAACGGCGTCAACACGATGATCTCGGCCAAACTCGCCGGCGTTGACTTCATCGCTGCCAACACGGACGCCCAGGCGCTGGAAGCGAACCGCGCCGCGGTCAAGATTCAGCTCGGAGGCAATGTCACCAAGGGGCTGGGAGCGGGCGCCAACCCTGAGATCGGACGGCGCTCAGCGCTGGAGGATCAGGAGAAGATTAAAGAGTACCTCTCCGGTTCCGACATGGTTTTTATCACCGCCGGGATGGGCGGCGGAACCGGAACGGGTGGAGCGCCGATCATTGCCCGGATCGCGCGCGAAATGGGCGCGCTCACCGTGGCCGTGGTCACGAAGCCGTTTCTGTTCGAAGGCAAGAAAAGAATGCGCCAGGCGGACGATGGAATCCGCGAGCTGAAAGAGCATGTGGACGCGCTCATCGCGATCCCTAATCAGAGGCTCTTGAGCGTTGCCAGTAAAACCACCACGCTTATGGAAGCGTTTCAGAAGGCCGATGAGGTCCTGCTTCATGCCGTGCGTGGAATTTCGGACCTGATCGTCACTCCCGGCCTTATCAACCTGGACTTCGCCGACGTGCGCGCGGTGATGGCGGAGATGGGACTCGCGATGATGGGCGCCTCCGCCGCCAGTGGCGAGAACCGTGCCGTCGAGGCCGCGCAAAAGGCAATCTCAAGCCCTCTTCTGGAAGATGTTTCGATCCACGGCGCTAAGGGAATTTTAATCAACATCACGGGCGGCCCTGACATGAGCCTGTGCGAGGTCAACGAGGCCGCTGAAATTATTCACAAGGAAGCTCACGAGGACGCCAATATCATCTTTGGCGCCGTCCTCGACGAACGGATGAAAGAAGAGATGCGGATTACGGTCATCGCCACAGGCTTCGAAGACAAAGAGAAAGAAAAAGAAGTAGCGCGTAAGCCCGCGCAGCCGGTTGCCGTGGCGGCCAAAGAGAGAAAAGTCATCCACCTCGGCACCATCGTCGATGATCTGGACTCGCCGACCTGGCAGCGCAAGAAACAGGATTCAGGAGAACACGAGAACGTCACGATGGATAAAGCGCACCAGTTCAGTCCGGAAGACGAAGATAAGTTCGACATCCCGACGTTTCTACGCCGCCAGATGGATTAGATTGTAGGATGGGTTGAGGCCCCCGCGCCGAAACCCATCGTTTGCGTAGCTCTCGTGGATGGGTTTCGCCGCGCACGGATGATGGATATCGCTACCGATTGATGGGTCTCTGATATCTATCGTCTACTTGACCGTCATCAAAATGATGGGTTTCGATTCTCTCAACCCATCCTACGGCCTTCGTTTGTCCATGCACGGTGTTAACCTTTCACCCTTTCAACCCTTCAACCTGCAACCCTTCAATCCCCCACCCCTCACTCGTAGCGCAGCGCGTCGATTGGATCGAGGCGAGCGGCCTTGCGCGCCGGGTAGAGACCGAAGAAGATTCCGACCGCGCCGGAAAAAAGAAACGCAACCGCCACGATACCGGGGCTGATGAAAATCGGCCACTGCGCCCACTGGTTC
>JBOHVR010000142.1:0-8674 GCA_050735755.1 Binatia bacterium | reverse complement strand
TTCCTCCTCTGTGGCCGAGCGTAAGCTCATGACCCACTTCGTGGTGAGGCCGTATTTTCTCATTGATTCGGCAACTTACGACCCGGATGCCTGAAAATTTGCGCGGATGGAGAAAACTTAAAAGCATAGCCGTACGAAGATCACGAAGAAAAACAAGTTAAGCATAGAGAAGGCAAAACAAAAATCAGAAAAATCCAAACCCTTCGTGTACTTCGTACTCTTCGTGGTGAAGCAAAACCTCCCGCATACCAAAACAGTATTGGCCAGACTTTCACGAAACCCTGAAGCACCTAAATTGACATCCGGTCGCGCAATCGCATAGTGTGCACTGGATCGGAAGGAAAAAGAAAATGATTGATTTTTTTAGACCGCCTCATAATTTTGGATTTCAGGTTCTGCGGCTGGTTGCCGAAGCGCAGCATGGCGGCGGAGATGTGTTCGACATCGCCCGGCTGTGTCGCGATCTCGAGCTGGACGACAAAGCAGGCTGGGAGCGCGGCTGGCTTCGCCTGGCCGAATCGACGGAAAGCAAAGCTGAACAGGCGCTCGCGTCAGGGCACAAACAGACCGCCATGGAATACTTCTTCCAGGCCAACCAGTACTACCGGATGTCAGACGTGTATCTCACCGGCGCGGATATGGCCAAGAAGAAGCAGCGCTTTCTCAAAGCGCGGGAGAACTTCCGCGCTGCGGCGCGGTTGCATTCGCAGCCGATTGAAATCATCACCGTGCGCTGCGGCAATGAGGAGTACGACGGCTATTTCTGCCACCCTGTGAATCCCAAACCGGGTCTCTGGCCCGCGGTTTTCCTCATTGGCGGGGCTGACTCCTATGCGGAGGAAGTCTATTTCGGCGGGCGCGCCGCGTTGGCGCGCGGCTGGGCCTTACTTTTGGTGGACACTCCCGGCCGCGGATCGGCTCACTATGTGCAGAATATTCCCATACGGCCGGACTACGAAGTGCCCGGCAAGGCGTGCATCGATTATCTCGTCTCACGCCCCGAAGTCGACGCGCAGAGGCTCGGATTGATCGGCATCAGCATGGCCGGATACTACGGGCCGCGCATTGCGGCCTTTGAGCCCCGGATCAAAGCGCTGGTCTGCTGGTCCGGCTGCTACAGCATACTCGACGATCTCTATCTTTTCTGTCCGCACTTGCAGCCCACGTTACAGCGCATCCTCGGCGGCGTCACAGACGCCGACGCAAAAGCGCGGCTGAAGGCTTTTACGATGGAAGGCGTGGCGCAAAATATTTCCTGCCCGACTTTGATTACGCATGGTTCGGAAGATCGGCTCATGAGCCTGGAAGGCGCAAAGCGGTTGTATGACGCGCTCAAGTGCCCGGACAAAACTCTAAAAATCTACGATGATCCGCATGCCGGCGGCACCATCCACTGCAGCCACGACTACTGGGCGCACAACGTGCCGTTTATGATGGATTGGTTGGAAGACCGGCTGTCTTAGCGTCAATCCGAAAAGTCTCGGCGGGAGAGCCTAGCCGGGACTTCCAACCTTTGTTGATAACCGCTGTTTTGTTTGTTTCGCTTGATTGTGTAGACTGGATCCGGAGGGAGAATATCGAATGCGCCGCTTTGTCCGCATCGCCTATGTCTTGTCATTTGTATATCAACATCGGCTCTTGTCGGTCTCGCGTGGCCGCTGTCGCGATCCGGCGAAATCATAAGCGGCGAGCTTATTCCGCTGGCTAGCTGGCAGAAACGGTTCCAGATCGCCCGGAACCTCAGGCTTCCCAACGCGGAGGCTGCCGAGGATTTTTACCTTGAGGCGCAGGAGGAGCTGGATCGAAAACCCTATCCTCCCATCGAGGGTACCCGAACTGTGATCAAGTATGTTGCGGGGCGCAACCCCAAAGTCGCAGCGCTCAAAGCCGAGGAAATCATCGACGCAGGCTGGCTCAAAAAACTCGATGACGACGGCTTCTTTAATCGCGTATACAAAGGAAAATAGCCAGCACGGGCCTTAGTGTCCCCTCCTAGATCGCTTGAAAAATTTCGGACCGTTTTCCTCATTCCAATCTCATAAAAGCGGGAGCGACATTAGATCCAACTGAGGATGGTCGTCAAAACTCGAAAGAGACTCCTACCGGGCCTGAAATACCGCATGCTCCGCGCCATGCTCGGCGCTAGCCGCCTCCTCTCGCCCGTTCACACAGAGCGGCACGCGCGGCTGGTCGCCGGATTGGCGGCATCGGTTTTCCCTTTGCGGCAAATTGTTAAGAAAAATATGGAACTCGCGCTGGGCAGGGAAAACGTGTCCCGAGAGGCGATCCGCGACTACTTCCGCTACCTGGGCCGATCGGCTGCGATCGCCCCCCAGGTTTACCACCATGGCCTCGCTGAGGCAGGCGCAGTGAACTGGGTCCGCTTTGACGACTCGATAGCCTACGTCGACGATCTCGCCAACCGCGGCCGGGGAATGGTGATCGCCGTGCCGCATCACATGGCTCACGAGGTAGTGTTAGGAGTATGCAACCTGCGGCACAAACTGGTTGGGCTGGTGCGGGAGAGCAAGGACCCGCGCCACATGGAGATCAAACGGCACTGGTACGAATGGGCTCTGGGGGGAGAGATCCTCCTGCGCTCCGCGGGCGCCTCCAGGGTTTCCGACCTGCGCGCTTGTGTCAGAGCCATCCGCAGCGGTCTACCGTTCGTCATTACTCCAGACTTAGTCGTCAAGTCCAACGAGGGAGTGCCCGTCCACATCTTCGGACGCAGGCTTCATCTGAAAGCCGGCGCCGTGTCGCTGGCGATGTACGCCAAAGCCCCGCTGATCTACATGTTCTTCGAGTGGTCAGGCGATCACGTCACGGTTCGGTGCCACAAACCCATCGAGTTCCCGGAGGGTGAGGCCAGCGAAGCCCGGAAGGTAGAAGCTCTGCAGGGGTGGTGCGACGCGTTCGAGGCACACCTCAAGCAGTTCCCGGCGGGCTGGCAATTCTGGCTGGACAAGCGCTGGAGTCGAGCGCTCCGCTCGCCCCGCGAGGAGTTCCCAGCCTGATGAATCTTCTGCTGCTTCTACTCCTGGTCTTGTGCTCGCTACTCATTCTATGGGCGGTCCAGTCCCTGCTTTTGTGGCTCCACAAAGAGCCCTTCGCGCTGCCGTTGCGCTTCCAAACGGAGAGGCTAAACGTGCGGTACCCGATGCGGCTGATGGTGAACCTTTTCTGGGCGAATATCATCATCGGCTACCCGCTGCTTGTTGGTCCAGGCCCCGTTGCCTATTTCCAAGCTGCCTTCGCTCCAGCGCCGCCGTGGGGAACCATGACCCTGATGGTGTTTCTGGTGCTCGCGGGCTTCGCCCTGGGCAACCTGAGCGGTTTCCTTAGCGGGGGCATCAAAGTTGCACCTCGTTACTCGACACTTCGGACCACCCGCAAAGTCCTTGGCTGCGTCTTGATGTCCGTGCCGCTGGCGCTGTTTGAAGAAGCGGTCTTCCGCGGCGTGGCGCTGCCCGCTTTGCTCTCGGCTTTGCCGCAATCAAGCTTTGGGACGGTCGTTGCGATCGTCATCTCCTCCGCCCTCTTCGCTAGCGTCCACGCCATCAGGAAGCACAGGCCGGAAAAGGCCGTGATCCAGCCGGCGATCGGGCTCTTCTTTGTCGGCATTACGCTGGGCACCGCATACGTCACCTCCGGACAGAAGCTCTGGCTGCCGATTGCCATGCACGCCGCCGGCATCCTAGGTGTCGAGATCATGCGCCCATTTGTCGTTTACGGGCGAAGGCACCCTCTTCTCGTCGGCCATCGCTCCACGCCGCACTCGAGCATCCTCGGAATCTCAATTATGCTTGGCTTGTGCTTTCTCCTGGTACTCATCCACAGGTGACCTGCCAGGGCAGATTTCAACCGCTTGTCTGCCTCTTCTCACATGCCTCCTTTTATCTGGCTAAACACAGCCCAGCGATTCCGATTGACCACCGGTAGTACTCGTATTAGGAACGGGTAGAGCGACTGTACAGAAGTCCCCAAGCGAAGGAGGCATCTGGATGGACATTAAGTCTCTAATTGATCCAGAAGGCGGTCTCGTAAATCGCTGCATCTTTGCTGATCGCGAAATTTACGAGCTGGAACGCGAGCGGCTGTTCGCGCGCTGCTGGCTCTATCTCGGCCACGAAAGCGAGGTCCCCGATCCTTGCGATTTTGTCACGGCTTACATGGGAGAAGAACCGGTCATCTTGTGGCGTGATTTAAACGGCCGTCTCGGTGCTTTCTTAAACCTGTGCCGCCACCGCGGAAATAGAGTTGCCGCGCCGACCGGGGAAACGCCCAGGTTCTCACCTGCTCGTATCATGGCTGGACTTATAGCAGTGAAGGAAAGCTGGCGGTCGTGCCGAAGGCAGAGGCCTTTCGCGACCTCGACCGTGATCGATGGGGATTAATCCCCGTGGCTCAACTCGAGAGCTACAAAGGGTTGATCTTTGCGACCTTCGACTCCAAGGCTCCCCCTTTGCCGGAGTACTTGGGCGACATGGCCTGGTACCTCGATATTCTCCTGGATCGGCGGGAAGGCGGCACCGAGTGAGCGGACCACACCGTTGGCTGTTGGACGCCAACTGGAAGACGGCGGCGGAAAATTTCGGCGGCGACGGCTATCACATTGCCAGCACGCATAGTTCCGCACGCGACCTTGGCATCGATACCACAACCAGCCAAACCCGGAACTGGGGCAAGGGTCGCCAGATCTCTTGCGGCAACGGTCACGTTCTGGTTGCGTGGATCATCCCGCCCGACGATGCAGGGCCGTGGTTCGCGCAGCCTGTCACCGAGCTGGCCGATTATATGAAGGAACATGCCGGAGAGATCGAGAGCCGTCTCGGCGCGGCGCGAGCGCGCAAGGTCGCTCCTTCCGCCGGAACGGTTTTTCCCAACCTTTCAGTCCACTGGCTTACGCGCACAATTCGCGTTTGGCATCCGCGCGGCCCGGACAAGATGGAGATCTGGAGTTGGGCGATTGTCGACAAAGCAGCGCCGTCTAAAATCAAAGACGTGATGCGCTTCGTATCGCAGTACCGCTTCAGTCCCACGGGTGTTTTTGAACAAGACGATATGGATAATTGGTCCCAAGTAACCGCAGCTGCGCGGAGCGTAATCGGCAAACGTTTTCCCGCCAACTATCAGATGAACATGAGCGAAGAGACAACGGAACCCGATCTGCGCGGGCGCTTGGCCAGCCGGTGGAGCGATTCCAATCAATTAAGCCTCTACATGCACTGGGCAAAGATGCTGGAGGCAAAGGAGTGGAGCGAGATCAAGAGCGCGACAGTCGAACGTCGCGAGTCAAAGGCTCGCTGACACTGTCATCCGGAACGACAGACTGTGTAAAAACCCCGTTCTGCTTCGAGAGCATCATGCTTCGTCAGGCTCAGCAGAACGGGTTGTGGAGTGAGCAAGATAAAGCACTTAACCGTTCGCCCTGAGCAGCGTAGTCGAAGGGGTCCGATTGAATTTTCACACAGTCTGAAGAAGTGAAGAATCTGACCTAGCTTAAGATTCTTCTCCTTCGGCTCGGAATGACTAAGAGGATGTGTAAGAAGCGTGGCTAGCGACCTGCGTCACAAAGTTGAAGATTTTCTCTACCTGGAGGCCGAACTCCTGGATGAGCGCCGGCTGCGCGAATGGCTGGAGCTGTTCACCGATGACTTGAATTACTGGATGCCGGTTCGCCACAATCCCTTGGACAGACCCGAAGATCTGGCGGAAGAGTTATCCAAGCCGGGCGAGAGCTACTATTTCAACGATAACAAAGAAACCCTGCGCATAAGAGTCGAGCGGCTCTACTCAAAGTCGGCGTGGGCTGAAATGCCTCCCTCGCGCACTCGCCGTCTCATTTCGAACATCAGAATCAAGAAAGAGGACGGCGGCGCAGTCGAGGTCCATTCCAATTTTATTGTTTATCGAACGCGGATGGAGAAGGACCAAGATATCTTTGCCGGAACCCGGAGAGACATCCTGCGGCGGGTAAACAGCGACATAAAGATCGCGCGAAGAATGATTATTCTGGATCAGGCGGTCTTGGCAGCAAAAAACATCAGCATCTTTTTGTAATGATCTGAAATATCGAGTTCACCGGGGTAGTCACCGTAAACATTCATACTGCTATGCTTGAAGGTTTGCGCTGCCGCCGCAAACTTTGGCCGGTTATTTATGATGCAGGTAGCACTTGAGGAAAAATGTTCGCACCACGAAGCGCACGAAGTTCACGAAGAAATACTTTTCTTCTTTTGCGCGTTCGCGCAAAATCTATTTTTTCCCTTCGTGGTCTTCGCGTGCTTCGTGGTGAATCTGGTGTTTTCTTCTTGGTTGCGGCTCCGCGCGCGCTGAGATGCCGGCTATTTATAATGCAGGGGGCACTTGACGAAAGATGTTCGCACCACGAAGCGCACGAAGGTCACGAAGAAATATTTTTCTTCTTTTGCGCGTTCGCGCAAAATCTATTTTTTCCCTTCGTGTCCTTCGCGCTCTTCGTGGTGAAATATGTGGCTCGATTTTGGTTGCGGCTTCGCCGCGCTGGGTCCTTCGCGCTCTTCGTGGTAAATAGAAAAGCTACCGAAACTGCGCCGGACCCACCCGCTCTTTTAGGTCGTTGGCTCTTGGTTCGCCGGGGCTTTCGTTCCAGGAAATTTTTCGATCAGGTTCTGGTTTACCGAATTCTTCCGGACGAAGATGTTGGCGACCTTATCGGCAAAAATAAGATGCCAATCGGGATCTCTCGAGAGGTGAACCGAAAGCGCGGAGTCGGCATCGAAGAAAATCCACTCTATGCGGTATTTTTCCACAATCTTATCCCAACCCGGCGCGACCCGGATGACCGCGTCGTACTCTCGCAATAGCTCCGGGCCATACATGTCTTGGCGACCGTCGACAAATACGCGGTACTGCGGCCAGGTTGCGTAAATCAAATAGTCCCCAAAGGCGTCACTGTTAAACATATTTCCTCGAAGGTTTGTTTTCTTCAGAAACTCGACCGCGGCGACTGGTTTTTTTTCGGGATCGAATTGGTAGTTCACCTGCGCGGCCGCCGCATAAAGAATGACTCCGATCCCGCCGCACGCAGCCCAGAGATGAGGTCTGGAAAGAGCATTGCTCACAGCGATTTTCTCCGCCAAAGCTTTGAACGCATCGATCCACTTTCCTTTGGCCCTCTCCAGGATGAAATGACCGTGCCTGACTAGAATAGGGGCCGCGATAATGCCGAAAAGCGGTATATACCTTACGCCGTATAGAGCCATATGCGTAAGAAGGAGGATCAGGCCTAACTCAACAAGAGTCACCGGCATCGTCGATATGCCGAAGATCGCTATCGTAAGATACAATAGGTATCGGAACGGCACAGTGCCGTGAAAATCGGGTGAAGCATACTCCATAATATTGTCCATCAAAAACTGATCGCCCACCAAGCGGAAAGGAAACAGGAGAATCTCGTAACCGGCGGGATTGATTAAAGCCGAAGCGAGACAAGCAAGCACTACAAGCGCCAGGCGCTTCGCTTTTGGCAGGGATTCCTGTGTGGCGCTAGCCGTGCCAAAAATTATTCCGGCAACGTTGCACGCAAGGTAGAGCCCTAAGAGCATAAAGCCGAGCATGAACCCGCCGTGGAGATTCACCCAGAGCAGCATGATAGCCGGCAACCAGAAGAGGCGGTTGCGTTGTCCGGTTTGGTATTCGTCGAGAATGGCGTACCAGATCGCCGTGAGAACGAAGGAGAACGCGTGAGGCCGGGCCAACCAGTGTATCTGGGAGGATACCATCACCAGTACCACAACCATCACTCCCAGAATAATATTTTTCCGGCCCTTAACGGCCATTCTAAAAAGCACGTAGTAAGTCAGAGCAATCAAGAAAGCAAAAAAGACGACAACGCCGGTCAGACCGAAGCCGCGATGAATCAGCGCCATGATCACTTCGGCAAGCCACTCGTGAGCCGTCCAGGGCAGAGGCGGGAAACGAAAGGAAAACACGTCATGTCGTAGAATGGACATGCTTTCCCACATCAACTCCCCTGCGCGAATGTGGAATCCGGTGCTGCTATCGCCGAGCAGCCTTTTGCCCGATGCGAGCGCCAGGCTGGCAAAAACACCAACGAAAAGCACGTCGGAAACGGACGGCGGAAAAATCGACAATTTGCTTTTTATGAGCGGCGAGGGCAAACGGGGTCCAACAAGCGGCGCTGATGTCAACGTTTCGGAGGTTTGGCGCTAACGATCAATCAACCGTTTCTATGATAAGTATCCGCCAGGAAACTTAGAACGCTAGAGCAGAAAGAGATACGAGACGGCCAAGGCGGCGATGAGGAGAAGGCCGGTGACGGCGGCTTTGACTAGATTCTGTTTCCCGCCCCCTTGCCGATTGGAGTAGATATCGACCTCGCCGTACTGTTTCACCAGCGCGCGGATTTCACTATCGACTGCCGCTGACCGTCTACTCGACGCAATTCTATCTTCGAGAGTGGCGGGAGCATTAGGGGCGAGGATTTCCGGATCTACCGCTGCGGGCGCGTCCTCTTCGGGTTCTGCTATGGGTCTCCTCGGCGTATCGCGTGGATCACCGGTCGCGGGCTGATTCTGCGCTACATCCTCGACGGCGCCGGCCGCAAACGTTTTTGCTTGACTGGTTCTTTCATCGCTATCGCCGGGAAGCGCCTCGTCAACCCCGGCCG
>JBOHVR010000141.1:0-2032 GCA_050735755.1 Binatia bacterium | reverse complement strand
CCCACACGGCGTCCGCTCCGGCTTCGCAGCATGCCTGCATGCGCTCGAGGCGCTCCTGCAGCGAATCCCGCGCTTCGGACCGCGCGACAATCACCATGCTATCGTCACGGCGCGTATCCACAGCGGCCTTGATTTTCGCCACCATTTCTTCCTTCGAAATCAAACCGATCTCAAAGCCTTCGTGACCGGCCCGCTTCGGCGTCATCTGGTCTTCGATATGAATTCCCGCCACGCCGCTGCGCTCGAATTCCCGCACGGCCCGGACAACGTTGACTGCATTTCCGTAACCGGTTTCGGCATCGCTGACAATCGGTAGTTGCACGGCCTCCACAATATGGCGGGCGCGGTCGATCATCTCTGTCAAAGTGAGCAGCCCCGCGTCAGCAAAACCCATGGCGCGATGCTGCGCGCTGCCCGAGATATGCACCAGCGGAAACTGCATCCATTCCACAAGACGCGCCGTCAGTCCATCATTGCAGCTGGGCGCGAGATGGAACCCCGGCTCTTCAAGCATTCGGCGCAAGGCCTGCCTCTTTTCGGTTGCGGTCACTTCCATTTCTCCTCCCTTAGTGTTTGTCGGCTTAGTTTTTGTACTCTTTATTTTTTTCTTTTTACTTGCTTTTACTTGCCTTCAGCGTGGGGTGTCAAGGCGCTTGCCGTTTGTAAATTGGCGCGGCTTCATTCGCTTCTTCAATTGCATTTCCCGTCAAAGTCATATGTGATGTTTAAGCAGGCAACAAGGCAATTAAAGTAATCGCGTCGTGGCATGGGTTCGTGTTTTGGCTCAGGGCGAACCTCAAGACAATCACGCATTAGAGGTTGATTTATGGATGTCGATTTGTCCCCAGAGCTCCAAGCAGTCCGGGATTTGGCTCGAGAGTTTGCCGAGAACGAAATCGCGCCCAGCGCAGCCAAAGACGACCGAGAACGTCTCTTTCGACGCGATCTGGTCCTCAAGATGGGCGAGCTGGGATTCTATGGTTGCGTCGTGCCTGAGGCCTACGGCGGGACCAACCTTGGTTTTCTCGCCCTTGCTTTAGTGACTGAAGAAGTTGCCCGTGTCCATAGCGCAATGCGTGTCGCTATCAACATGCAAATAGGACCTGCCTTGACCGTCCTGCAATTTGGCAATGAAGAACAAAAGCAAAAATGGATACCCCCACTCATCCGGGGCGAAACGGTCGGTTGTTTTGCCATCACGGAACCTAACGCCGGTTCTGATGTCGCGGCGATGACAACCACGGCTAAGCGCGACGGCAGTGGCTATGCCCTGAACGGCACCAAGACCTGGATATCAAACGGACCGGTGGCGGATGCGGCGCTTGTCTATGCGTACACTGACCGTGCGGCCAAGCACCATGGGATTTCGGCCTTTTATGCCGACTTGGGCCAGCCCGGCGTGGACCGCCGGGCGCTGGCAACCTTGGGCGCCCATGCCTCACCCGTAGGCGAACTTACCTTTGAGAACTTCCGCCTTCCATTCGAAACGCGAATTGGCGCCGAAGGGGACGGCTTTAGCATCTGTATGTGGCAACTCAACCAGACCCGCTTGAGCTGCGCGGCCGGAGCGTTGGGAGTCGCCCGGGCAGCGCGCGAGTCGGCCATCGAGTACGCTAACCAGCGCGAACAATTTGGGCAAAAGATTGGTCAATTCCAAATGAACCAGGACCTCATCGCGCAGATGGTCGTCCATGAAGAGGCTTCGCGCCTGCTCGTCTATCGGGCTGCCTGTCTGGCTGATCAAAGCCGGCCGAATAATCTGGAAGTGTCGATGGCCAAATATGCCGCCGCTGAAGCCGCCGCTTTTGCCGCCGACGCCGCCTTGAGGATCCTCGGAGCTTATGGATATTCCACCGATTTTCCCGTAGAGCGGTACCTCCGCGATGCCAAGTCCTACCAAATCGTTGAAGGATCTTCGAATATTCAAAAGCTCATCATAGCCCAGGACGTTCTCGGGTACCGCAAAGCTAACCGATAAAACGCAAGCGCGCGCCTTCATCCCCGCTTTCAAATGTTGCAGGCGGGCAACACC
>JBOHVR010000140.1:0-4695 GCA_050735755.1 Binatia bacterium | reverse complement strand
GCCGAGCGTCCGCGTCCCCGCGTGTGCCGTTGGCCGCCGGAGTGGAACCTTAGAGCGGAGTTATGGACAAAGCTCTCCTCTGTCAGTCCTTCGCAAACAATGATAACCTCGGTCACGGCACGGGTCTCCCGCCGAGGACGTTCATCTTCCACAACTCGCCCAGCGCATATTCTTGAAGCCAGTCCGACAGCCGCTCTGCATCGAGACGTTTGAATACCGACGCTCCATCCTTTCGATCGACGACAATTACGTCTTCAGGGGTAAGTTCATTTACCAAGTCTACAGATTGCGTAGATACGATCAGCTGACGAACGTCTCTCGCCTGACGTAACAACCCCGCCAAGATCGTTAAGGCATACGGATGCAGACCAAGTTCGGGTTCATCGATCAGTATTGTATCGGGCTGCAAGTGGCTCGGTTGGAGTAGCAAGGTAGCCAGACAAATGAACCGCAAAGACCCGTCAGACAACTGCCGCGGACCACGCGCGGTATCTGGATCATCCGCTTCAAACCACTCCAAATCTATTCGCTCGGCCGGCTCCTTGCGATAGACAAAATCACCGAAAAAAGGCGCCACCATGCGCACGGTTTCGACGATACGCTTGTAGTTGTCTGGAAATCGTTCCCGGAGCGAGCGCAAGAATGGAGCGAGATTCCCGGCGTCCGGCTTGAGTCGCAAGTTGTCGCGAAGAGGCTGCGCCTGTCGAACAGGCGCGGAGATGCTCGTGTCGTGGAAGTGATAAACGCGCCATCTAGCAATGGCGGGTCGGACGTACGGTGCAAAAATGTCGTCCTGCACCTCAGACAGCTTGGCCTCTTCGTGTCCGCTCCCCAGCGGATGGGCGCTCTGAGCGAAATCGCCCGAAAACCATGTCTCTTCGCGCGAAAAGACCAGGAGTTCGCCTCGCGGAACAAGTGTTATCCGATAACCGTTCCGCGCGAAGTAGAATTCAGCCTCAATTTGTGCGGTACGCTTGCGCGTGCCGAAAAGCAGCGCGTCCGGACCGTCTTGCTCTTTGACATAGAGCTGCAACCGCCGCTCGGCCAGTTCCGCTAGCATGCGAAATAGGCTGATAAAATTGCTCTTTCCCGCCCCGTTGGCACCGATAAGTACGTTCAGGCCACGCAACTCGAAGTCCTCAAGCGCACGAATCGACTTGAATCCACGGACGGTAACGCGGTCAAGTTGCGGCATGGGCTAACCTTACCCCCTTAACCATAGCTCTTTCACTCCCAGCCGACTCTCCTGGCATGAGGCCATTAGTTTAACATGGTTTCAAACCGAGTCGTCAATTGCCTCGGTGAGCAGTGCCCGATTGAATCTCACGAGCGCCTGGCGTAGCCGGTCCGCTAAAACGACTTCCGAGCAACTTTCCCTCTCCTTTGGGAGAGGGCCAGGGTGAGGGTATTGCCCCCCGCAGGCGATTTGTCTGGCCCGCCTGCCTGCCGCGTCGTGTCATTTGCGGCGCAGGCAGGTGCTTGACCGCATAGCCGAGGCCTTCCAGCCATGCGAGCGCCGCGTCTTCGACGACGGATTCGGTCAGGCCAGCCATGGCTCCTCCGGTTCCGGTGCGGTTGCCGCCGGATTCTCACGGTCGAATGGCCAATGCGATGGATTGTCTAAAATGTATTGCCGAACCCGATTTAGAGATTGATCGTCGCGAATGACGTGCTCGTAATAGTTCCGCTGCCATAATCGCCCATTGAACGACGGCCATGACGCGGTTTTCACGCCACGGATGTATTCGTTCGTCGTCATCGTTTTAAACCATTGGATTACCGTCTGTAGGGGCGCACCTGCGTGTGCGCCCTGATGGGCGGGGTGTCCGCCCTCCGGTACAGGGCCGACACGCAGGTCGGCCCCTACAGGAACATCCGTAACAACAACGATGGCGTGGAAATGATTCGGCATAATCACAAATTCGTCCGTTTCGACTGTGGGAAATTTTCGGTTCAATTCAAACCACCAATGTTCAACCATTCCTCCGGCATCGTTCAATTGCATTTCCCCGTCCCCTGCCACGCCGAAAAAACACGCGCGTTCTTGTGTGCAGATAGTCACGAAATACGCGCCAGGTAACGCGTAATCGTAATCCTGCAGCCGGATGGAGCGACGGCGATGCCTTCCAGGATCGTATCTCATCTAGTCTAATCCTTAGATCCTCACCGGTCTGAAGGTCAGCGTCCGTTCACCCGGCGCCATCCTCCAGCAGGTTAAGAATGAGCCGGATCATGAGATCCTTCTGCGCCGGCTCGCTCTCGGCCACGAGCAGTGCCAGCGCGACCATCGCGTTATCGGCAAGACGCGGTGTGCCGTCGGGTCGGGTTAGCATGCGATTGCGCCGCAGATACTCTAGAAATAGCAACGTACCGATGCGCTTGTTACCGTCCGCGAACGGGTGGTCTTTGATGACAAAGTAAATAAAGTAGGTGGGCGGCCCGTGCCTGCACTGTGGGATAGAGATCCTCGCCGCCGAAAGTCTGTTCGATGGCGCCCAATATTCCATGGAGCTGATCGCTTCTTTCTTGACCAAAAGAGATCCGAAGCCTCGCCTCGAGCCGCGAGAGATTCGCGCAAACGACCTATGGCCGCGCGTGCGGCCTCCAGAGTCAAATCAGCCGTCGGCTTGATCGGATGACGGGGCTTTTCCGGGAGCCTTCCTTCGTCATATTCCAGCAACAGGCGCCAAGCGCGCGTGTACTGCTGCACCACCTCCAATACCGCCCGGCCTTCATCGGTGACGAGGGCGTGTTCGGTGAGTGTTCTGGCGAGCAAGCCCACCGCCTGCTCGATCTCGCCCAGCCCCTTCTCGCGAAGCCGCTTTTCATTGAGCGTATAGCCGCGGAGCAAGTGATCCCTCAGCGTCCGGGTCGCCCATATGCGAAACTGCGTGCCGCGCTTCGACTTTACGCGATAGCCCACGGAGATGATAACGTCCAGATTATAAAACCGCGTGTCGTAGGCTTTGCTGTCCCGGGCAGTTATCCGGAAATTCCGGATAACTGAAGAATTGTCCAACTCCTTTTCGCTAAAGATATTTCCAATGTGTTCCGAGATCGTCCGGACGTTTTTGTCGAAAAGCTCAGCCATTTGCGCTTGGGTTAGCCAGACGGTATCCTGCTCCAACCGAACATCCAGACGGATTTGACCGTCCGGCGCCTCGTAAAGGATGACTTCCCCGCCGCCGTTTATCGAGCTTTGCATAGGTGCCGAAGGCTTCTCCCTGGAGCGAAGATTCCTCGGCCTCTTACGTCGAGCCATGCGCGACTTGGCCTCCCTTTGAACCACCGAGTAATCCTCGATAGTTGCTCGCCGTTTCGCGGTTCAACCGCACCGGCAGCTCAGCGTCCAACTATTTCCTTTCCGGAAACAGTTCCCTGGCCACATCTGAACTGTTGCACTTTTTGCACCAGTTGCCGTCCACGATCCGGCCAACCCCCTGACCGTGCCCTGCCGCTTCAAAACAATATGCATTTTTTGCATATTGCCCTTTCCTTTGAGTTGTTGCACTTTTTGCACTAACTGCCCCCTCAGTCCCCCACAGCCACCTCCCCGTAGTCCGTTCGCTCGGAAAAATTCGCCGGGCGCGATTTCGGGGCCATGTTTGATCGTGTAGCCGAGGCTTTCCAGCCAGGCCAGCGTAGTGTCTTCGACGACGGATTCGGTGAGGCTCACGAGTGGAAGCGCTCCTTGATGTAAGCGTTCATTTCACTTAACGGAATCTCCTGCGACGAGTTACCGCTCCGTGCGTAAAACTTTTCTACCGACTGCCCGTTCTTATCCTTCACTGTCACGATCACTGGCTCTCTCGCGGTTGAGGTCTCAACCTGACAGACCTCCTTCTCACCGACTTCGTGGAAATTGATCACAACCTTGGTCGTGACAAAGCCGGTACCGAATTGCTGGTTCAGCAGATTGCGTAGATGAAGTTCGAATTTATCCCGATCCACATCACCCAACGACTGATAATCGGGTTCAAGACCAATAACATCTCCGTCGTCCGCGACACCGATGAGAAGGGTTCCTCCTTGTGAGTTGGCGAAGGCGGCGATGGCCTTGATGACGACTTCTTCAAGCTTCTTGTTCACGACAGCTTCCTTCAAATCCCACCGGAGGGTTGCCTTGAATTCCAGTTCGTCGCTCTCGCCTTCCGCGATCAAGTCCTCCACTGAGACTGGCACAACCGTCTTCTCGGTGGCTGTGATCTTCTCCAAAAACGTACTCAGATGCTTGGCGAGCAACCCGCGGCGCTCTTCAAGGAACCGCTCATAGTTCTCAATCTTCCAGAGCTCCGGGTCCTCGGGGATACATTGCAATTCAAGCGCCTTCGGAAACCTAGCCTTTACTGAGGCAAGGTAGTCCGCAGCATTGGTATTCGACTTGGTGCGATTGGCGACCTGCGCCAGGATCGCACGATTGGTCAACTCCTGGGCCAGGGCATACTTGACCCGGTTGGCCTCTCCATAACCGACTTCCTTCAACTTCGAATAGGGAAAGATGTGATCCCGCTCCAGTTGGTATTTGCTACCCATGTTCTTTCTCAAGTTCATCCCGGTCGTGAAACAAACCGCGCCACGACTTTTGAAATACCAGCGCATCATGCTGAAAAGGGGTGCTGAATCGCGCGACCCACAAATTCGGCCGGCAGAATTTCCAATCGGCTTTCCTCCGCAATGACCTGCAGCAAAACGTCA
>JBOHVR010000139.1:0-7672 GCA_050735755.1 Binatia bacterium | reverse complement strand
CGACATACCACTTGTGGCCCTTCGGGTAGCGCTGATCGGACGGCTCGCCGAAGCCGAAGTAGGCGGCGTCAAGGATCTCCTTGCGGTTAATGGCGTGCGCGACCGCCAGGCGAAGCTTCTTGTTGTTAAACGGAGGATCCACGACGTTAAACTCAATCGCTCGCCCGCCGGCGTAAGTTGCCGGAACAAAGCTCAGTCCTTTAAGTTTTCCTTCCGCGATTTCTTTGACCCACTCATAGGAGGTGCGCTCGATCATATCCACATCGCCGGCCCGCAGCGCGGTGAAGCGGACCGTGATGTCGCCAATGATTCGAAGCACCACTCTGTCCACGAACGCCTTGTGGCCCCAGTAATTATCGAACCTGTCCATCACGATGCGTTGTTGAGGGAGCCACTCGACAAACTTAAACGGGCCCGTGCCCGGAGCGAGCTTGTCGGGATTGCGAACCCCTTCTTCCAATGACCCCTTGGGAATTACCGAGAAGGTCGCGATATCCGTGAGCAGGTAGATGAAAGCGGGGATGGAGCGTTTCATGTGGATATTGAGAGTGTACCGATCGGGAGCCGTTACTTTCTCCACGACGCTCAGCTCCTGAAACCCCCTGGCCCCATTCTTGGGGTTCATGGTGTAATCAATCGCAAACTTGGCGTCCTCAGCGGTCATTTCCTGGTCGTTATGAAACTTCACTCCTTTGCGCAGCCTGAACGTATAGAGCTTGCCGTCCTTGGAGACTTCCCAGGATTCGGCAAGATTAGGTTGGAGGTTCCCTTGCAGGTCGAGGCCCAGTAAAGGCTCGAACATCAAGTCCCGAATCCTGGCCTGCGTGGAGCTCGTTGCCACCAGGGGGTTCGTTAAAGTCAAATCTCTGCTGATCGCAAGAGTCACGGTGCCCCCGCGTTTGGGAGTGGGTGAAGCCGCATGCAGGATGGGTGATATTCCAAGGAGTAAAGCTAAGGTCAGTGTCAGAAACACGAAACGTTTCATGGCGGTACCTCCTTGCGCGGCGCCGCGCGCCACAATGCTGACGATGATTCGAAGCGGCATGTGAAGCTAGCGATCTGCTTCACCGCTACCGTTTCAGAAGCTCTTTTAGAAGCAGGCGAGTCTTTTCCCGTGTCTCTCGTTGATACTTCCAGTCGCCGCTGTCCACCTTGTAGATCACGTCGGGACGCGGGATCGTCTCAGCTTGGACAAATGACTTGTCGATGTCGGTGCGCAGCGGATTGTCGAGCTGAGAGCGCGCCAGAGTCTCCACTCCTTCTCTAGAGGCCATCCAGTTGATGAAAACCTTTGCCGCATTCGGGTGCGGCGCTTTATTCATGAGAGCGATCTCTCCGGGCCCCGACGACAGGTAACCTGGCGCATCGGGAATATTATTCAATTGAGCGACCGGAAATCCCTCCTTGGCCAAACGTTCCAGTTCCTGGCTTTGCGCGCCTAGTGCGACAGGGTGGGTTGCGCGGACAAGCCAGTCGGCCATCTGACGCCGGTCGCGACTCACGACCACTTCCTGATCCACATAAAGTCTTTTTAGAAAATCGGGGCCAAACAGCACGTAAAAATAGGCGGCCCGAGAATTACCCGTCCCGGCAATGGTGGGGTCGTGTGCGGATATTTTGCCCTTCCATTTAGGATCGAGAAAGTATTTGACCGATTTCACATCCTCGGGCTTGACGTGTCGCGTGTTAATATCGAACACGGCGACCACGTTCAGCAGGATGCGCAGGACGTACTGCTGCGGGGGGTCAATAAACCAGAGTTTTCCTTTGTCCCACTTCGAAAGGTCGAGAACCTCGGGAAGAAGGAGAGCGGGCCGTAGAGGGTCGAGCATCTTATCCTCGTAAATAACCGGATCCACTCCGCCGAGGAGGGCATCGATTGTGAATAAGCCCGCTGTCCGCTCAGCTTGGAGCCGCGTGCGAATCTGGCCGGAACTCCCGCCGATGTATTCCACGGGAATGCCGTAGCGCGCGGTGAATTTTTCCGGGATCATCCGCCGCACATCCGGGTCTGGATTGGCGGCGATGGTGAGCTTGCCCTCTTTCTTCGCCGCCGCCAGAATCCGGTTCCATTCTTTTTCCCAATCCTTCACCTGAGCCGTGGCGGGGAGAGCGAAGCCCATAAGCAGCAGGAATAATATCCAAGCTCGCATGTTTCTCCTCCTTAAGTGCGCTAACTCTGTCTTGTTCAAAACAAGACCTGCGGATTCAGCGAATCGGAAAAGCGGTTTGCCCGGGTCTCACACCTCGTGACAGGCCACCTGGTGAAACGCTCTTTTTTCCTCCAGTGGGGGCTCGATCGTTTTACATTTATCGACGCGAATGGGACAACGCGGCTCCAGACGGCAGCCCGGAGGCGGGTTGAGCGGATAAGTCACCTCACCTTTGAGCGGCGACTTTATATCGTCGGTGAACGATCCGACGGTCGGGTTGGAAGCTAAGAGAGCCTTGGTATAAGGATTCAGAGGCGCCTTGAAGATCTCCTCCACCTGGGCGATCTCCATCATTTTCCCCGCGTACATCACCGCCACAACGTCCGCCAGATAACCGACGACGTTGAGATCGTGCGAGATAAAAATCAAGCTTAGTTTAAGCTCTCGCTGCAGTCTTTTTAGCAGATTCAGCACCTGCGCCTGAACCGACACGTCAAGCGAGGAGACGGGCTCATCGGCAATGATCAGTTTCGGCTTTGAAGCGAGCGCGCGCGCGATGCCGATGCGCTGGCGCTGGCCGCCGCTGAATTCGTGCGGGTAACGGTAGAGATGCTCGGGACGGAGTCCCACGAGTTCGAGCAATTCAGCCACCTGATCCACTCTCTTTTGCCCTTGGGTTCCGTAGAAGATGGTCAAAGGCCGCCCGACGATATCAACAACGCGCATGCGGGGATTGAGCGAACCGTAAGGATCCTGAAAGATCATCTGAATGTGTTTGCGCAGCTCCCGCACTTGCTTCTTCGGGAGATGCAGAATCTCCCTGCCGCCGAAATAGACTTCTCCGGATGTTGCCGGAATGAGGCGCGTAATCAGACGCGCCGTCGTGGATTTGCCGCAGCCGCTCTCACCCACCAAACCGAAGGTCTTTCCTTCAGGAACGGAAAAAGAAATTTGGTCCACCGCTTTGAGAATCTTGCTTTTTCCTGTGAACCGGCTCAAAAACCCGCCGCTGATTTCGAAATGTTTCGTGAGACTGTTAACTTCAAGCAGGGACATCAAGCACCAGGAAAGTAACACGCAGCCAGGCTGTTAGCGATTTTTTCTTCGAGCCGTGGCGACTCGGTCTTGCAGATCTCCCTGGCTTTGGAGCAGCGCGGGTGAAATTTGCACCCGGGAGGCGGCTCGATCAGATTGCAGATGTTGCCAGGAATAGCGTTCAAAGGTTGGTGGCGCAGTTCCGGCCTAGGAATCGCGTGGAGGAGCGCGATGGTGTAGGGATGCTGGGGCCTGGTAAACAAGGCCTTTTTTTCCGCCAGTTCAACCATCGACCCCGCGTACATGACGCCAATCCTATCGCACAGGCGCCCGACCACGCCGAGATTATGGGAGATGAAGATCAGCGCCATCTTGAGCTTCTGTTGAAGCTCTTTAAGAAGCTCTAAAATTTGAGCCTGAATGGTCACGTCCAGGGCGGTGGTCGGTTCATCGGCAATGAGAAGCTTGGGCTGGCAGGCCAGCGCCATCGCGATCATCACGCGCTGCCTCATTCCCCCGCTAAGTTCATGCGGATAGCGGTCGGCGATAGTTTTGGGGGAAGGCAACCGGACCAAACCTAAAATGTGCTCGGTGAACTCGCGCGCAACTTTTTTGGAATGGCCCATATGGACCTGATAGCACTCGCTGATTTGCTGATTGACGGTCAGCGATGGATTCAAAGAGGTCATCGGTTCCTGGAAAACCATGGAGATTTTCCGTCCCCGAATCTTTTCCATCTCACTCTCCTTTTTCTTTAGCAGGTCTTGTCCTTCAAAGAAGATCTCCCCGCCTGTGATTTCCCCCGGAGGAGACTGAATTAAGCGCAGGATCGCGAGCGAAGTCACGCTCTTGCCGCAGCCCGTTTCGCCGACAATGCCGAACGTTTCGCTTTCCTGCAGCGAGAAAGAAATACCCTGAACCGCCGGCAAGGTGCCGCGCTTAAGATGAAATTCTACGGTGAGGTTTTTAACCTCCAGAAGAGGTGTGGCCATGTTCAGCGGTCGTATTGGCGCGGATCGAAGACGTCCCTGAGCCCGTCGCCCAACAGATTAAAGCCCAAGATGATAAGGGAGATCGTCAGCCCCGGGAAAAAGGCGGCCATGGGTTGAAGCTGTAGAAAAGGGGTCACCTCCTTTAACATAAGGCCCCAGCTGGCCGTCGGTGGAGGCAATCCAAGCCCGAGAAAGCTGAGAGAAGACTCGGTCAAAATGGCACTGCCAAAATCAAGGCTGAGACGAACGAGGAGGGGAGACAGGCAGTTTGGCAGTACCTGAAAAAAGAGGATATGGAAATCGGATTCCCCGGTCATGCGGGCCGCTTCCACGTATTCTTTTTCTTTCTGGGACAGCACAACCCCGCGGACAATGCGGGCATACGAGGGAATGGAGTTAATGCCGAGAGCGATGTAAAGAGAGAAAAGCCCTCCGCCTAAGGACGCAACCAAAGCAATAGCCAAAAGCCGGCCGGGAAACGCAATAATCGCATCCATGACCCGCATGATGGCAGAATCGACCCAACGACCGGCAAAACCCGAAATGGCCCCGAGCGGGATACCGAGAAAGGCCCCCAAGAATACGGCGCCAATGGCTACCTGAAATGCGGTGCGCGCACCGAAAACGAGACGGCTGTAAGTATCTCGACCCAAAAAATCGGTCCCTAACCAGTGCTCGCTGCTTGGACCTTGGAGGCGGTTCGCGATGTTGATTTCGTAGGCATCGTGAGTGGCCAGATAGGGCGCAAAGAGGGCCGTAAAAATTCCCGTGGAGACGATGATAAGGCCGATCAACGCCAGCCTGTTACGGGCGATCACCCGGAAGGCGTCAACGAACCTGGAGAGGTAGAAATGCGCTGAATCGACGGCAGTCCAGGTTAACGTTTCTTGTTTCATGCGGTATTTCTAGTCGAGCTTAATTCGGGGATCCAGCCATTTATAGACGATGTCGACGATCAGGTTGATAAAGACATAAGTCACCGCAATAATCAGAACGGCTCCCTGCACAATGGGGTAATCCCGGGAGTAGATTCCCTCGATCAAAAGCCTCCCAACGCCAGGCCAGGAGAACACGGTCTCAATGATGGTTGAGCCGCCCAGAAGCCTAGCGGTTTGCAACCCCACAACGGTCACCGCCGCGATAAGGGAGTTCTTGAGCGCGTGCCTGACGATGACCCTTCCTGAGGGAAGACCCTTGGCCCATGCGGTGCGTACGTAATCCTGCTTCAGCTGCTCCAGCATCTCTGCGCGTATATAACGGGTCAGGGGAGCAGCGAGATCGGTTCCCATGACGATGGCGGGCAAGAACACATGCTGCAGGAAGCGGAATGGATCATCGAGGGGACTAGCGTATCCGATCGAAGGAAGCCAGCCCAGCTTCAGGCTAAACAAGACGATGAGCATAAGAGCGAGCCAGAAGTTAGGCATTGCGATACCCCAGAGCGCGAACCCCATGGCGGCATAATCAGGGGCCTTGTTTTGTCTGATAGCGGCAATGACTCCGGTAGGGATTGCAATGGCCAGACCCGTGATCAAAGCCGTCACCGCCAGGTAGAGCGTTGCCGGGTAGCGCTCAAGAATGACTTCGAAGATGGGCGTGCGGGAGCGCAGGGAAAGCCCCAAATCTCCCTGCAGAATCCGAGTCATCCAATTAACGTACTGAACGTAGATCGGCTGGTCGAAACCGAGCTGCTTCTGCAACGCCTGATATTGCTCCTCACTGATGCGCACGCGCTCTTCTGGGTCGACGCCCAGCATGACCAGTACGGGATCCCCGGGGATGATCCGGATAATGAGGAACACGGCGATGCTCACTAAGATGAGGACCGGAATGAGCTGCAGGATCCTCTGCAGAACGTAGCGCGCGAGCATCGTAAGTCGCTTGGGAATGTCTATTTATTTATCTATCCACGCGCGGCTCAAACCGGCGCCCCACGGCTGAAAGTCGCCGCCGGAGTTAGTGACAAACCCCTTGACGTGGTTGCGGAAAGTAAAGAAGCGCGGAGTAAAGCCGATGGGGACAATGGGAACGTCTTCCACAAGTTTGCTGACCGCTTCCTTGAATAGGCCCCTTCGTTTCTCAGGGTCTACTTCCGACTCCGCTTTTTTCAGCAGGACGTCATATTGCTTGTCGCAATAGCCGCTCTCGTTAAGCCGCCGCTTTCTCGGATCGGGCTCGCACATGTACTCTTGGTAGGCGGGCAGGGGGTCCGGGTAGTCCGATCCGCCGGCGAGCTTGAACATGTATTTTCCTTGACGTCTGGCCTCAAGCGCCGAGGCACGCTCCAGGATCTTTAGCTCAACCTTTATCCCAATGCGCCTGAGCTGGGCCTGAATCGTGGCCCCTTCGATGTCGGCAACCTCGCCGCGATTTCCCATGAGCTCGAGGGTGTTTCCATTATAACCAGACTCTTTCAGGAAAGCTGTGGCCTGATCAGGGTTGTACTGGGGCGTAGGAATATCGAAATTCCACGTATGTCCTTCGGGAAATCTCTGGTCGGTTACGTCAGCCAGCCCGAAGTAGGCGGCTTGCAGGATTTCCTTTTTATTGATGGCGTGCGCTACTGCCAGACGCAGCTTCTTATTATTAAATGGCGGATCGACGACGTTAAATTCAAGGTTGCGAGCTCCGGCGCGCGCCGCTTTGGCAAAGCCGATCCCTTGGATCTTTCCCTGCACGATCTGCTGCACCCACTCGTAAGGGGTGCGCTCGATGATATCGACGTCGCCTGCCCGCAAAGCGGTAAAACGCACCGTGGCGTCGCCGATTTCGCGCATGATCACTCGATCCACATATGCCTTGTGACCCCAGTAATCGGCGAAGCGCTCAAACACGATTCGCTGCCCCCGCTGCCATTCGACGAACTTGAAGGGGCCTGTTCCGGCGGGAAACGTCGACGGCTTCCTGAGCCCGTCAGGCAGAGACTCCTTTGGGATCGCAGAGAAAGCGCGAATGTCGGTCAGCAGGGTGAGAAATAACGGATGGTGGTGTTTCATGTGCATCTTCAGTGTGTGCTTGTCGGCCACTTCAACCCGCTGCACTGCGCTCAGATCTTCGAAGCCGTAGGCTCCGTTTTTCGGATTCATGCTGTAGTCTATGGCGAACTTGAGATCGTCGGCCGTCAATTCCTTGCCATTGTGGAACTTAACCCCTTTGCGGATTCTGAACGTGTAGAGTTTGCCATCCTTGGAAACCTCCCAGGATTCCGCAAGCCGCGGTTGGATAGCTCCTTTGAGGTCCATCGCGAGCAGAGGCTCAAACATCAGCTCGCGAATCCGCGCTTCCGTCGAGCTGGTGTTAATCAATGGATTCATCAAGGCCAGCTCTTTGCTGATCGCCAAGGTGATGGTGCCGCCGCGTTTGGGTTGCGCCGAGGCTGCCTGCAGATCAAGAGCGACCCAAAGCTGGAATACCAACAACAAACTGAGTGCGACAAATTTTTTCATAAGGACCTCCCTGATGTTACCTATCGATCCATACATGGCTCAAGCC
>JBOHVR010000138.1:0-7960 GCA_050735755.1 Binatia bacterium | reverse complement strand
GACGACCAAACTTTGATGCCCTCGTCGTTCCACTCTGCGATTGCCGTATGGGGCTCCATCGCGTAGTGATAAACCATCGGAAAAGTAAAGATGTCTTCAAAGACCTGATCTGCGTCGGCAAAACCCTCGGCGACATCCCCCTTCTCCACACGCTCGTGACTGCAGATGTTGCGCGGCGCATCGTCATGAATGAGCGGAGCATCACCTCTAAGAGCCGCATCGAGCCCGACAAAGGGAGGAAGCTCTTCATAATCGACATGGACAAGCGCTGAGGCTTCCTCAGCTGTTCGCAGATCTTCCGCGGCCACCGCGGCAACCGGCTCGCCCGCGTAGCGCACCTTGTCCATCGCAATCACCGGGCGACCGCTGTAGAAAGGATAGATATCCGACAGATCCGCCGCCGTTAGAACCGCAGCCACTCCGGGAAGGGATTCCGCTTCAGCAATATCGATTCTCTTGATGCGCGCGTGCGCCAAGGGGCCGCGCAGGATTTTACCGTGAAGCATTCCGGCGATGGAGAGATCGCCGGTGTACTTCGCCTTCCCCGTAACCTTCTCGATGGCGTCGACACGAGGAACATTTTGTCCGATATAATGCATGTTCGAAAAGATCGCTGGTTACGTTAGCAATCCACCATACTCGATGCAAACCCAAATTCGTGCTACAGTCTCCGACGATCACGACTTGGCGCTGTAAAGATGAAGATCCAAGACCTGTTTGGTCAAAGAAGCCCGCTTTTCTCCTTCGAGTTCTTTCCGCCCAAGGACGACGCGGGGGTCGAGAATCTCTTTGCGACAATCAAAAACCTGCGCGAGCTCGATCCTTCCTTTGTCTCGGTAACCTACGGCGCGGGAGGCAGCACACGCCGCAAGACCGTAGAAATCACCAAGCGCATCAAACAGGAAAGCGGGATCGAAGCCATGGCCCATCTCACCTGCATGGGCCACAGTCGACCCGAGATCGCGACGATTCTGGACGAAATCGAACAAGCGGGAATCGAGAACGTCATGACCCTGCGCGGCGATCCGCCCAAGGGCCAAGGTGATTTTGTTTCTCACCCGGACGGCTTTACCCACGCCAATGAACTCGTGGACTTTATTCGCTCGCGGAAGCATTTGTGCCTGGGCGTCGCCGGTTACCCGGAGGGTCATCCAGAGGCCCCGAGCAGAGAGGCCGATCTTTCAAATCTAAAAAGGAAAGTGGACGCCGGCGCAGACTTCATTGTCACTCAGTTGTTTTTCGATAACCGAGCTTATTTTGATTTTACCGCGCGCGCGGCTCGAGCCGGGATCGGTTTGCCCGTCATACCCGGAATCATGCCGATTACGGACTTGGCGCAGATCAAACGTTTCACCCAGCTATGCGGAGCCAAAATTCCGCCGTCTCTGCTGGTGGAGCTGGAAGCTGTGGATGGAAGAAAAGAAGCGGTGATCGAGGTTGGAATTCGGTACGCGACAAAGCAATGCCTGGAGCTCCTTCGACAGGGAGCTCCAGGCATTCACTTTTATACTCTGAACAAGTCTCTTTCGACGCGCACGATCTTGGAAGGTCTTCGAGCCGGACTGTCTAGCTCTGAATCACTTTCTTCCACTTCTCAAAAACCTTCTTTCTAAGCTCAGGGCTGGACTCGGCCACGGGCGGAAAGTCTTTGATCCACTCGAAGGGCCGGCAGGCGTCGATAATGGCACGGGAATTGAATCCCTTTTTCCCTGGCTGAATCCTGGGATCGAGAGGACCGCTCCAACAACGCCGGAGAATTTCGATGGACTCGACCGGGTCGGAGCGGCTCGCCAGCGCCCACAACACATCAAACGTGTTGGTCGGATCAATATCGTCATCAACGCAGATAACGTACCGGCCCAGGTAGGCACCGGCATGAACCTGGGAAGCTACGAGCGCAGCTTGCCGGGCATGACCCGGGTAGCGCTGTTTAATCGAGATGATGTTCAGCAGCCGTCCACCGCCCGCCTCATGGCACCAAACTCCCTTCACGTCGGGAACGCCGGCCTTCTCGACCTGATCCCAGATCAACGCGGCTTTGACCATGCATTTCGCCAATGAATAATCTGACGGCGGCCGCCCAGGCCGCGCGCCTGTCAGGATCGGATTATTGCGATGATAGATATGCTGAACACGGATCACAGGTTCGGGCCGCGTCGAGCTGGCGTAATAGCCCGTCCACTCCCCAAACGGTCCTTCTTTCATCACGTCGCCGGGAGTTATAACGCCTTCGATCACGATCTCCGCGTGCGCCGGCATGGGAAGCCCGGTGGCTTTTCCTTCGATGACCTCAACCGGGCTTCCTTTGAGACCACCCGCGTAATCAAATTCCGAGACCCCGTAATCGACTTCATTGCCCGACACCATGAATAAAACAGGATCCTGGCCAACCGAAACCATGACCGGACAAGGCTTGCCTTGATCGAAATACTTCTGCACCTGAATCCGGCCGTGTTTTCCCGGTGAGATATAAAGGCTCATGGTCTTCTTGTCTTGAACCATCCCGCGATAAGTCCCAAGGTTAACCCAGCCCTCATCCGGATCCCTGGTGATGACAAGACAAGCGGTTCCGATATAACGCCCGCCGTCAAGCTCGTGAACGAACGGTACGGGGAATTTGAACAAATCGATATCGTCTCCGGAAAGGACGTTTTCGAGAATCGGTCCGGTTTTAACCACCTTGTGGGGCAGCGGTCGATGCACTGCGAGCTTTTCCCTGAGCGCGCGGACCAGATCGAGTCCGGAAAGCTCGAGCGACAACCCCAAATTGAGCGCCATCCTTTTAAAGGAAGCGTTCTGCGCGAACAAAACCCGGTAACCCGCGGGATAATCCTTGATCTTGTCAAACATGACCGCCGGCACTGACCCTTTGCTCTCGCGGGCTATCAGCTCGGCGAGAGTTCCCATTTCCAGATTCCAATCCACACCCTCGACCGTTTTTAATTCCCCGAGGCTATCGACGATCTCGACCCATTCCCGCAGATCCGTGTAGGAAGGGGTCCTCCCCGACTTGATTTCTTTCTCCGCAAACTTACGCGCTTCCAAAGCGGTCATTGAAATTACTCCTTTCGCCATCCGTGATGCTTGATGTTCTGCGATTGTTTCCCGCTCGAACTAGAGGCCCATGGCGGACTCATCCATGCCCTCGATATCTTCGGCCGGGAGACCATTACAGCTTTGCGGGTCAAAGCGGAGATACACCTTATCTCCCGGATTCATACTCAAGAATGGATGGGTATGAACCCGAATAAGGTCATCGCCCACGGCAATGTGACAATGATAGGCATCGCCCATGAAAATCGCTTCCTTGACCGTCCCCTCAACCACGTTACCCATTTCTTGCGGTTTCGTCTTATGCACCTCTATGTGTTCTGGGCGAATGGAGATCACGGCCGGCTGGTTTTTCTCCAAGCGCCCCGTCGGAATAAAAGACAGGATGCCCTTCTTGGTCTCGACGCGCCCCGGCTGCGAATCGCCTCCCAATTCGACGACCTTTCCTTCGATCAAGTTTGTTAGACCTAAAAACGTCGCGGTAAATTTTCTCTTTGGCCTTGAGTATAGCTGGTGCGGGGTCCCTACTTCAATTAGCTTCCCGGCAAGCATGACCGCAATTTGATCTGAAATCGCGAGCGCCTCTCCTTGATCATGGGTGACATAGATCGTGGTGATGTTCACCCTTCTCTGCAGTGCCTTGATCTCAAAACGCATCTGTTCTCTTAATTTTGCATCCAGATTGCTCAGCGGTTCATCCAGCAGCATCACTTTGGGTTCATTGATCAAGGCTCGGGCGAAGGCCACACGTTGTTGTTGCCCTCCAGAGAGCTTCGGTGCCGGCCGGTCCCCCAAACCCTGTAAACCGACAATTCTCAGAACTTCCTCGACTCTTTTCCTAATCTGGTCCTTGCTGGCCCTAGGACGGCGTTGAATCGTCATCGGGTAGGCCACATTCTCGAACACCGTCATGTGCGGCCAGATGGCGTAGGACTGGAAAACCATGCCGATGGGTCGCTTGTTCGTGGGAATGTAAACGCGCTCGGAAGCGGCATAAACCGCTTTACCGTCGATGCTAATCCTTCCGCCTTCCGGCCGTTCCAAACCCGCCACGCAGCGCAAGGTTGTCGTCTTACCGCAGCCGCTCGGACCCAAAAAGGTGTACAAAGAGCCCTCCGGGATCTCTAGAGAAACGCCCTTCAGTACGTGCACCCTATCTTTGTCCTCGCCAAAATACTTCTCCAGGTTATCGATTTGGACCATCACTCTTTTGTCAGCCATCTTTCCTCCGCTTTCATGCACTCAATGCTTTTCTTCCTAAACTTTCAATTATTGCGCAATACCCATTTTGGCGCCGAATTTTCGCGCAATGTAGGCCATCGTAACCAACAGGAGGACCATCATTACCCCCAGGGCGCAGACATACGTGTATTGCCCGCCCTCCCACAAATCGAACGCCATGATCGAGAGGACTGTGCTGTCATACGAATAAAGCAAAATAGATGTTGACAGCTCACGCAAAGCGATAATGCTTATGTAAATCCACCCGGCGACAAAACCCGGCATAAGCAAAGGCAGAAGGACCTTTCTGAAGGTTTGCAACCAAGTTCCCCCGCTCGCGAGCGAAGCTTCTTCCAACTCCTTATTGATCTGTACCATGGAGGCGGAGGCGGCCCGAATCCCGTAAGGCATAAACTTTGTCATATAGGCCAGCAATAAAACCCAAATCGTTCCATAAATCGGGATCGGAAGTGTCAAGTACACCCATATCAAACTCACACCCAGGACAATTCCCGGCATAGCTATCGGGATGAACGTCATGTTGTCGAGCAAAGCCCGCCCCGGCAACTTACTTTTCACCGTGATCCAGGCAATGACTGAGGTTAGCAACATGACGAAGGTCGCTGAACCCACCGAGAGATAAAAACTATTCTTAAAGGCTGTCAGCGCCAATGGATAGTTCAAGACATACTTGTAATTGGCAAGCGTCATCTTATCGAAGAGCTCCTTCGAGGGAACCCCGTAATAAGGAATGAACGAAGACCAGAGCAGGACAAATAGGGGTAGGATAACAGCAAGAAAGAAAACCAGGAAGGCCGTAGCGCAGGTGAGGTACTTCCACGGACCCAAGTCGATGACCCGTGGGCGATAGCCCTTGCCGGTTACCGTAGCATAGCGTTCTTCCTTCCTGGTAATCCTTCCATAAATGAGCACTCCCGTGGTACTGATCACAAGCAAAGTAACCGCATAAGCTCCTGCCAAGCCAAAATCTGACGGGAACTGATGAATCGCCAGAAAGATCTTGGTTGTAAAAACGGAAATCTTTGCCGGAACCCCGATCAGGGCGGGAACCTCGAAGGACTCGATCGCGCGCACAAAAACGATGAGCATGACGCTGAACATCGCTGGGCGCATTAACGGCAATGTGATTCGCCAAAACGTGGTGAAAGTGCTTGATCCCGCAGACAACGCCGCCTCCTCCAAGGAGGTATCCATGTTGCGAAACGCCGCCGACATCAGAAGAAAAACGAGCGGATAGTCGTGGATTGACTCCGCCCAAATCATCCCCCCCATGGAATAGACACTGAACGGGGCCTGTTCCAAACCGAGCGCCCCTTTCAAGACGATATTGATAAGGCCGATTTTTGGGCTCAACAGCAAAATCCAGGAAATCGTGCTCAGAATGCCGGGGATGATGAAGGGAATCAGGGCCATGACCACGAAGAGTTTCTTGAAGGGCGTGTTCGTGCGCTCACTCACCCATGCCAAGTACGTTCCGATAGAGAACGTCACAATACAACATCCCACGGCGAAGTAGAGTGAGTTCAGAAATAACAAGTAAAACTCGCGATCAACATAGGCTTTGATATAGTTTTGAATCGTATAGGTGGCCCCCGGCTCCCCTATAGGCGCGCTGCGCAAGCTCCCGTAGAGCAACATAAGAAGAGGGATTCCGGCAAGGTAAAGAACAAAGAGAGAGCACGCGATCAGTATTATGCTTTGCGCGCTAAAGTATTTTCTCACAGAGCTCTCCTCGCAAGGCCCGCGCTTGGAATTGTTTGCGAACGGGCTCAGGCATTGATGTTGCGAACGACCTGATCGGCAGCCATGGTTTTACGCACTTCTTGCTCAATTTGATTCCACAAGTAGTCTTCATATTCGAGAAACTCTTTTGAACGCTTTACGGATAGATTTCGGGGCCGAGATATGTTGATTTTCAAACTATCCTTGACTCTTCCCGGGCGGGCACCGAAGATAATCACCCGATCTGCAAGGTAAATGGCTTCGTTGATCTGGTGCGTGATAAACAAGACTGTTTTTTTGGCCGCATTCCAGATTCGCAGCAGCTCCAGTTGCATGATCTCACGAGTCTGCGCATCGAGGGCCGCGAACGGCTCGTCCATGATCAAAATTTCCGGATCGACCGTAAGCGCGCGGGCGAGGTTGCAGCGCTGCTGCATACCCCCGGACAGTTCGTGAGGAAAATGATCCTCAAATCCCGCCAGACCCACAAGCTTGATGAAATTCTGCGCTTTTTCTTTCTCAGTTGCACCATCCCTTCCCCGACATTCCAGGCCAAAGATGACATTCTTAAACACCGTCCTCCAAGGCAGAAGACAAGGATCCTGAAACACCATCGCCCGGTCCAAACCCGGTCCCGTCACTTCCTTTCCGTCTAGCAAAATCCTACCGCCAGTAGGCTGCAGAAGACCATCCGCAATATTAATGAAAGTGGTTTTACCGCATCCGCTGGGTCCGACAATCGTAACAAATTCACCTTCTTCAATCGCAAGATTTACATTATCGAGAGCCAGGAGGCGACTTCCCGTCCGGGGTTGATAATACTCCATGCGCAGGCCCATCGCCTGCAATTTCACTCTCGCCATCCTACGCCTCCGTGTATTGCAAAACTTTTTTGACTCCGTTCATTTCGGTATCGGCCTCTTGCTGTTCATAAGATCGTTTCTTGACAAAGCCGCAGTGCATCGGCTACGTTGGATCGTATAAAATTTTGTATAAACCTGTTCATGGCCACTCAGTCTGAAAGAAAATCGCGACCGAAGCTGAAAGAAGCAAGTAACTTATCTGCCAAAGCGTACCAGGAAATCAAGAATCTTATCCTGCGAACAGAAATCCTGCCCGGTCAAAAACTTCACCACCAGGAACTCAGTGAGCACCTGGGCGTTAGCCGAACACCTGTGCGCGAGGCTCTGAGTCGACTTGTTCAAGAAGGATACGTTAGCCTCCTGCCGAATCGGGGTTTTATATGTAAAGAAATTGGAATGCAAGAGGCTGAGGAACTTTATGACTTGCGAGAGGCGCTGGAGGCGTTTTCCATCGAAAAGGCCATCGCCAAACTGGACCCCGGTGACCTCGAGGGACTGCAGCAAAAGATGGATCTTTACGGGCAAGACACCAATAAGCGCTTCACGCGCGAGCGCCTACTCTATGATCAGGATCTCCACCTGGAAATTGCGGAGATTGCCGCCAACAAAACCCTGAAGAAAACCCTCAGCCAGGTGTTTGAGCGAATTGTGTTGAAAAGGAGAATCGACGCGCTTTACGACGAGGCACGCGGTCTCTCCGCGCACCAGGAACACCTGAGGATCCTGACAGCCATGCGCAAACGCAATGTGCCCGATGCTGTGCGGCTGATCCGTTCGCACATCCAAAACGGAAAAAAGAATGTGTTATCGGACCTCAAACAGCGGGTCGCAATTCGCGGCTTCCATACCATCGAAGGTCTCGAGCCGTAAGTTCCCGTCCCAGTGAGATAACGCAAGACTCGTGATCATTAATCAGAGGAGGAACGATGAGTGCAGACTTAGTCATAAAAAACGGATGGGTTGTCACGCCGAATGAGACTTTCAAGGGAGGCGTCGCCATTAAGGATGGAAAATTCGTTGCCATAGGGACGGACGACACGCTTCCGCCAGCGCAAGAAGAAATTGATGCCAAGGGCAAGCAC
>JBOHVR010000137.1:0-4906 GCA_050735755.1 Binatia bacterium | reverse complement strand
ATCCCTCATCCTCGTAGGCCACGTAGGCGCGATCTCCTGAAGGCGAAGGAACGATGCCGTGGCACCAGACGCTTTTTTTGGCGTCCCACGTTGGGCTTTCCCCGCCGGCAGCCCAAAGGCCGGGCAGCCACCATCGTCCCACTTCCTGCACCCGGGTCGGATTGTGCACGTCGACAATCCGGTAGATTCGATTCGAGTAACCTTCGGCGGAGGTCGGTAGGTGGGCGTAACGGCCGTCGCTGAACCAAAAGCGATGAACTCCTTTATCAAAGGTTTCAAAGAAACTGATTGGCTTGGGCGATTCGGGTCGCGAAACATCATAGAGGGCCAGCCCCGGCCGATAAGATCCGGTTTCCCACGGCGCTCGCTCATGATTGGTTAGCATGAGATCGCCGGCGACCTGCACTTTGTGCGAGTGAACTCCCGGCGCTTTTTCAATCTGGTGTACGACCCTAGGGTTCTGCGGATCTGCGACATTCAAAATGGTCACCGCCACGTCCTTCATGTGCGCGACAAAGAGATAGTCGCCTTTCTTGTCGATGCGGCTGCCGTCGCCGTGACCTCCCAGATCACTATGGCCGAGAAGACGCATGTTCCAGCTTTCAGCGCGCGCGGCGATTTCCGCCACTTCCGAGTTCGCTTGTGCCATGAGTTCCTCCTAAGTTTGCCCGTCGTAGAAATGCCGGGAGTCTAGTGAATTGCCGGCGCGCGCGCAACCCCGCGCCGGTTCGGTGCGAGCACGGGACAAGCTCATTTGACCGATGCTAAAAAACTGTGTTAGCACAATCGTGACGTTTGGCCGTAAACCACTGGCTGCGAGAATGCGGGAGATATTCAAATAAGAGAGGAAGCAGCATGGGAGACCGTTTGAAAGGAAGAGTGGCCATCGTGACGGGCAGCGGTCGCGGCATCGGCCGAGGCCATGCTTTGGCGCTGGCAGCGGAAGGCGCGAAGGTGGTGGTAAATGATGTCGGCGCCGAGCGCAGCGGGGGAGGTTCCTCGCGGGCTCCGGCTGATGAAGTCGTGGCGGAAATCAAGAGCGAGGGCGGCGAGGCCGTCGCCAACTATGACTCCGTCGCTGATTTTGCCGCCGCCCAGAAGATCGTCCAGAGCGCCCTCGATCATTATGGGAGGCTCGACGTCCTCGTCAACAACGCCGGTATCTTCTGGCATTTCTTAATTCACGAGATGCCGGAGGAGGCGTGGGATCGGGTCATGGGTGTGCATCTGAAGGGGCATTTTAATATGTGCCGGCACGCCGCCCCCGTGATGATGAAGCAACGGTACGGCCGCATCATCAACACAACCTCGAGCCAATGGCGCAATCCGGAGGGTCGATGTAACTATGGCGCGGCGAAAGGAGGCATTGTCAGCCTCACGTGGGATCTGGCCTTTGAGCTGCGCGACTACGGAATTACGGCTAACGCAATCTCTCCATCAGCGGATACCCACCGGGGCAATGATCCGCAGTCCACTCACGGTGATACTCTCAAGCGCGCGGGTTTGACGCGACGAAAAGGTTACGATGATGATAGGGCCACGCCAGAGTATGTTTCGCCTATCGTCGTGTATCTGGCGACCGAACAGGCAGGGCATGTAAACGGGCTCGTGTTTCAGGCCGGCTCGGGGAAGATCGGTCTCTATAGCCATCCGACGGTGGAAAGCATGATCTTCCGCGACTGGCGCAAAGACGGGCCGTGGAAACTGCAAGAGTTGGAAGAGATCCTACCCGGGACTTTGCTCGCGGGTCCGACACAGGCGTCGTTCATCCCGGAGCCAAAGAAACGCGGAAATTAGCTCACAGCGGATAGCCTTGCAGGACGCTGCTCAAGTAAAGAGGCGCGGCAGCCTCGCGGGGCGCATCCTTCTGGCTCCAGGTCCGTTATCCTCCTCGCGCGAGAGCCAAACAAAAAGGCAGGCGGACTACAAACTCGAATGAACCGGTGCGGATGCGGAATTTAGTCGTCGATTTCGCCGAAATAATCGCGCAGGATACGCTCCTTGATGTACTCCAAAGCGCCTAAATCCTGAATGATATCGCCGCCGGAGTCGTAGAAGAAAATATCGCCCTTTTCGTTGCGCCCAATGGCGACAAGCCACTCCAGGCGATCCCGGTCCTCGAGGAGATAATTGATGACCTGGTTGGCCCCCTTGGTGCTGATGATGGTCACCTTCGGACTTGTGCTCTTCTTGGGCTGGCTCATAATTCCTTATACCTCCTGACGGCTGATTACTCTAACATGTTCAGTCCGATTGCGTAACTATCCAGTTCGCCACTTCGTCGTGGCGGGCAAACCATACCCGCGGAAAACCTTTGAAGTATTGAAGCGCCTCAAGGATCATCGCCGACATCAAAGGACGACCGCCGAAATGAGCGTGAACCGTGAAATTGATCATCCCTGGGGGTTCGTTGTGATAAAGATAATCAAAAGTGCTCTTGTAAACGGACAAAAAATCTTGCGGGCTGGACCGGAGTACGCGATTATCGGTGAAATCGCTATGCGGGATCGCGACGAGCGTTCCTTTAGCTGTCCTTAGGAGGCAGGGGAGATCGGTGTCATTGTAATCGCCATGCCACAAAAAGTTCTCTTCGACCAGCAATTCGGCAGTATGGGGGGTTGGCGCCGCCACGGGACTGAACCACCCTAACGGTCGCCGCCCCGTTGCGCTCTCCAAGATGGTGACGCACTTGCGCACAACCGCCCTTTCTTCGCCGGCGCTCAAATAGGGAAGAATCGTGTCTTGCGTGTAGGAGTGCGCGGCGATTTCATGCCCGCTTTCGTGCAGATTCTTGACCGCCTCCGGATAGAGTTGCGCCGATTTCGCGTTGGCACAGATCGTGCCCTTAATCCCGAGCGTTTCGAGGATTCGGGATATTCTCCAGATCCCGGTTTTCCCGCCATACTCGGACCAGGATATCCCGAGGAGATCCGTCGTGCCGGGCCGGAGCGCTGTAGTCATCGGCGAATAAGGCGGGGCCTTTCCTTCCGACCAAGTCTCCAGCATGACGGTGACCAGAACGGCGATCTTCGCATCATGAGGCCAGGAGACTTTTTGTTTCATCGAAATTCAGGTGTGGGGTGTCCTGAGGAGAAGTTTGAGTAACAGGATAATATCAATCCGCCAACTACACAACAGGCCCGCAGCCTTCGTCCAGAGCCGCCGACCCGGCGTCATTGTCGGAGCGCGCCACAGAGCGAACTGAGATCGGGCGCCGATTCGAATCTAGCGCCTCATCTCCGCGAGAGTTTCCACATGGAAGGTGTGGGGAAACAGGTCGAAGGGACGGATCTGAACCAGGGAATAGCCGGTTTTCTTCAAAGCTGCGAGGTCGCGCGCGAGGGTCGACGGATTGCACGAAACATAGAAGATCTTTTCCGCCCGCAAGTTCGGCAACATGCGCTCGAGTCCCTTGGCGCCGGAGCGAGGAGGATTCAAAATGATTGCGGCGAAGTTTTCCTTGCGCCGGTTCAACCGCGTGACTGCCTGAGCGGCGTCAGCGCACACCCATTCGATATTCTGGAGCCGGTTGAGGCGGCTGTTTTGGCGGGCATTCTCAACCGCCCAGCGGTTTTGCTCGACCGCACAAACTTTGCCGGCACGCGCGGCGATGGGAAGCGTAAAGTTGCCGGCGCCGCAATAAAGCTCCAAGACGCGATCTGGCTTGTGGAAGTCGCCCCACCGCAGTAACTCGCGCACGAGCCCGCTCCCGCCGATTGCATTGACTTGGCTGAAGACGTCGGCATCGACGCTTAAAGGTATTTGATATTCCGTGGTGATGACGACTTTGGGGTCTCCCCATGTGTGCCGCCAGTTACGACCGCGCAGCACTAACCCGAAAAGCTCCGGGTGCCGCGCGAGAAATAGCGAGCAGGCGCGGTCGTCGCCGGAGGCAAAATCGCCCGCTGAGTATCCCGCGAAGACGACCTCGCCGGCTTGATCGCCTCTGACCATTTCGATGTGCTGGAGCGGCGTCATGAGCAGAGCCGCCCATTCGCGCGCTAACGCAAGCCTTGGGTTAAGTTCGGGATCGGCAATCAGGCAATCGTCGATTTCGATCAGCTCGTGGGAGGACGCGCGATGGAAGCCAAGCCTTTTGGATGAGTCGCATTGCAGGCGAATGCGCCGGCGATAATGATATTCGCTGGGGGAAGAAACAATCGGCAATAACGGAAACTCGAGGAACCCGCCGATCCGACGCAAGCTCTCGCGCACAATCGCCTCCTTGGCGGCAAGCTGGTGATGATAACTCACATGCTGCCAGGGGCAGCCGCCGCAGGCGGGAACATAGCGGCAGGGAGGCGTTTGTCGATGAGGAGAGGGCTTGACTAACCGCAGGAGCTCTCCTGTGGCGTAGTTTTTCTTTTCTGTTACGATTCTGACCTCGGCCTCATCTCCGGGCGCGGTTTGCGGGACCAAGATGACTCTCCGTCCGTCTCTGCCGACGCCGTAAGGGCCGTAGGAGAGGGAGCCAATCGTCAGCGGTATGATGGGATCGGAACGAGTTGAATTTTCGTTTGTCTCCGGCATCGGTCGAGTCTTCTTTTGGGTGAAAAAATTGTGCGTGCGCGGATCTTCTCTTCCTTTGCGCGGGTGACATGCTATAGAAACAAGAAAGACGATCGTAGGATTGGATATTATAAAAGGATGTTACAGCCAATGGAAGTTGAGTACGACGGTCGCTTGATCAAGGGAATTGAAGAGTTCAATCAAGGGCTTTTCTTCGAATGCCATGAGACTCTGGAAGAAATCTGGCTCGAGGAGCACGGCACGGACCGCGATTTCTATCAAGGAATCATCCAGATCGCAGCGGGCTACCTCAAATGGGAGCAAGGAGTCTTAATCGGCGCAATCAAACTCTGGCGCGCGGGGCTCAAGAAACTGGAGGGCTATGGCGCCGATCACC
>JBOHVR010000136.1:0-12425 GCA_050735755.1 Binatia bacterium | reverse complement strand
GGCAACGGGTAACAAACCTCCCTCACCCAACCCTTTCAGACCGAAAGGTCCGGGGCCGTTGCCATTTTCGAGAAGAACGGAAGTAAGGTCCTTGGGCAGATGGCGAAACGTGGGAACGCGATAATCGACGAGATTGGGATTCAACACCTGGCCTTCCTCGTAAATCATCTCTTCGTAGAGCGTATGGCCCAAACCGAACATGATTCCGCCTTCGTCCTGGCCGATGCACTGTATGGGATTGATGACTCTGCCCGCGTCCGCAACAGAGAAATACTTTAACACTTGCACCACACCGGTCTCTGGATCGACCTCAACCTCGGCCCCGCCCCAACCCACTTCCCAAAACGTGGTCGGTGAACCTAAGACCGCCTTTTTACTCTTCTTGTCCTGATATAACCCACGGCCAATGATCTCCGCCGCCCGGCTGCCAAAGTATTGGATGAGAATCTTGCCATACGGGAGACTGCGACCTCCCGGCCCGCTTACGTTACCGTCGGCCAAAGCAAGCTGCTCGACCTTTACGCCCATGACTTTGGACGCCGCGCGCAAAAGCTGCGTCTTCGCGTCTTGCGCGGCCCGCTGCACGGCCAGGCCCATGACGGTCATCGAGCTGCTTGCGCTGGTCGAGATGTCGTACGGCGTGACATCCGTATCGAGCTGCGCGACGGAAATCCGGTCCAGGCCAATTGCCAACTCTTCGGCGGCGACCTGGCTCAGCGCTGTCAGCGCGCCCTGGCCGATTTCTACCGTGCCAGTCAGCAAAATGACGCTGCCATCGCCCGACATTTTGACCGTTGCGCCCGCCACTTTGTACGTGCCGCCGGCGTCTTTAATGCAGCAACTCAGACCTTTGCCAACATTCGGTTTTGAGGATTTCTTCTTCCAATCTAAGGCCTGTGCGACCTTTAGCAGACCCTCTTTGAGGTCGCAGTCAACCGGCGTGTCTCCCGCTGTGTAGGGTTCGCCCTTTTTAAGCAGGTTCTTGAGACGCATATCCAACGGATCGATGCCGAGTCGCTCGGCAATCGCGTCCGTGTGCGATTCGTACGCCCACGCGACCTGCGCGGCGCCAAAGCCGCGAAAAGCCCCGGCAGGAACGGTATTGCTGTAGACACAATAGGCATTGACCCGGGCGTGCGGAATTCTGTACGGGCCCAACGCGCGATAACCGGCCTTCTGAGTAACCCTGGGACCTGCATCCGCGTAGGCTCCGGTATCCATATGAACTTCGCACTCGCGCGCGAGCAGACGTCCGTCACTGGAAACGCCGCTCTTGATGCGGACCCGCGCCGGATGGCGTGTAATGGTCTTAAAGCTCTCCCCCATCGACAGCGCGAGCTTTACCGGACGCCGCAGCTTCCAGGACAAGGCTGCGCTAATCGGCTCCGCTTTGACGTAAAGCTTTCCGCCATAACCGCCTCCGACATAGGGCACGATGACGCGAACACGGCTTAAGGGAAGTCCAAAGATGGCCGCAAGATTCTCACGAAGCGTAAATGGGTCTTGAGAAGCGCTCCAAACCGTCAGCTTATCGCCCATGAAATGAGAAATGTTAACGTGCGGTTCAAGAGAGCAATGTTGAACCTTTTGAAAGCGAAAAGTGTCCTCGAAAACGTGAGCGGATTTAGCGAAGCCTTCCTCGACGTCACCCCTGCCATAACCGAAATGATAGCAAATATTGGTTCCCTTGAATTTTTCGGGTACGTCGTAACTCGTCGCGCGAAGCTCGCCGGCAGCGGCCGCCGTCTCATGAACGAGTGGAGCGCCGGGGGCGATAGCTTCCTCGATGTTGGTGACCGCCGGCAGCTCTTCGTAGTCAACGTCGACGAGGGTTAACGCTTCGTCGGCCGCATCCTCATCCTCGGCAGCGACAGCCACGACGGGGTCACCCACATAGCGCACCCTGTCGAGCGCGACTATCGATTGGTCTTTGTAAATCGACCCGTAAACATAATTGATCCCGGCCAACTGATCGCGCGTAAGCACCATAAGGCAACCGGGAACCTGCTCCGCGCGCCGCGCGTCAAGCTTGACGACCCGTGCATGCGCCAAAGGGCTGCGCAACACCTTGGCGACAACCATTCCGGGCAGCTCGAGATCGCCCGTGTAGGTCGCCTCCCCGGTGACCTTTTCAACGCCTTCCAGGCGCGCGGCGGAAGTCCCGGCGACCTTGAGCGCTTGCTTGCTTTTCATGCGTTGACTTTATAGCGGCGAAACGAAGGCTTACTTGCGGATTTTCGGGCTTTCCTTTTCCGGAAAATAGAGATTACAGAAAGGACAGTGAAAATCCATGCCGGATCCGAGCATGTGCGGGTTGACAACAAAAATCTTCTTACACTTAGGACACGTTACCTCTACCGCCTGGCCCATTTTTTACCTCACAATCATTTGCGATTTTTAGTTTTTTTATTTTAGACTTCATCGTGAGCTCAGTCGAGCGATTGAATCCAAAATCGGCAATCCGAAATCCAAAATTTCTTAGCTCCAGTACGTCGTCCGGTCGGTGGGGATGTGCTGCAAAATCTCGCCGGGAATGTAGTCTTCCAACTTGATGCGTTCCATCGCCTCGTCGGGACATTTGGAAACGGGCGAAAAGGGTCGATCCAAAGGTTTGGTGGCGTCAACAATCATGCCTGAGGTTTTGATTTCATCCACCAACGACGGGTCCAGGAAATTGCCGCGGAAGAGCGGCTGGAGAATCGACACCTGCTGGTGCGGCTGCACCCTCGTCGCAATCGCCCACAGAATATCGGTCGGGTTAAAGACATCGATGTCGTCGTCGAAAACGAAAACGTTCTTGGTATGATCGAAGGTCAACGCGGCCGCGGCGGCCCGTCCGGGATCGCCTTCCGACATCTTTTTCATTGAGATGAAGACATTGTAGTGCGCGTGCCGCCCCTGTTTGCAGACCGCCGTAACGCCGGGTACAGCTTCCCGGCAGCGCCGCAAATAGGCGCCCTCGCGCGGCAGGTCCATCCATGGCTTATCGCCTTCAGGCGTGATCACCGATTGGTACATCGCGCCATTGCGGTAATTGATCGCCCGCACTTCGTAAATCGCGCAGGTCGTATAGCGCTGCGGACCCAGGTAACCCGGCGCCTCTCCAAACGGACCTTCGACAATGCGTTTGCCCGGAATCAGCGCTCCTTCAATGACGATCTCGGCGTCCGCCGGGATCAGCAGGTCGTCCCCCCAGGTCTCGGAGGGCGTAAGCCGCAAGGGTTCGCTCAAATAGCCGCCGATGACATCGTACTCGCTGACTTCGAACGGCCCGCTGTAGCATGCCCCCATATGATAGGCGGGATGATGCCCGAGGACAGTGGCCACCGGTGTCTCGAGATTATTCTCTTCATGGTCGCGATAAATCTTCCACAAGTGACGCGGCGACGCATAGCAGGCGGTGGTGTTTTTCGATTTGACCTCCATCCGATGATAGGAGCAGTTATAGATTTTCGATTTTCGGTCTCGGGTAATCGTGGAAAGCACGATGTAAGGACCGCCGTCCATTTCATGATGTCTCATGATGGGAATCTCGTACAGATCCACGTCACGGCCCACTTTCACGTTTTGTTTGACCGGCGCTTCTTTCTTGTCGATGACCGAAGGCGGGATGCGGTGCTCCTCCATCTCCAAGCAGCGTTCCGCCATCTGCGGACGAGTCGATTCCTTCGGCAGACCCAACGCGATTTGCGCCTTGCGCTGCGAGATCTCACAATTCATGACGAGCTTCATGTCACCGACGCGCCCGTTGAGATTCAGCGGCTTGTCAAAAACAATGATCGGAAATTTTTTTTGCGCTCCGAGATGCTTGATGATCGCGGTGACATCATAGTGCGCCGGATCGACCTCTTTCCCGATGTGAATGATTTCGTTGGGAATCTCCCGGCGACAATCATCAAGAAAAGTTCTCAGACTCTTGGCCATGAAGCCCTCCTAAAATGTTATACAATAGTTTACGCAAAATGCTTACCCAATGGCTGCTGCTTTGTCAAATCGAACTGACTCATCCTTTCGCCTTCATCCTTGCCTCTTATCCTTTGCTCCTGGTCCGCTAAGACTTCGTTTTTCGGTAGCCCGCCAAATCGCTTAAAATCCGCAGAAATTTTGGTCTTTGCGGGTCGAATAAAAGACCGCTTTCCAAAGGCATCGCGACCCGCGGTTTTTGCTTTATGCGTTAACAAAGCACAGAGCATAATGACGGCCAAGTATCGTTTGAAGGTCACGGACGGTTTGGAGTAAAATCTTTCTAGATGCCGACGGTCCTGAGGACAGGCCCTTACCGTTTCTTCTTTGTTTCCCTCGACCGCAGTGAGCCTCCGCATATTCATGTCAGACGCGAAGGCATGGTGGCAAAATTCTGGCTAGACCCCATTGCTCTCCAACAGGCGGGAGGATTCAACCGTGCGGAGCTTAATACGATAGGGAGACTCGTCCAAAGGCATCGGCAGACATTACTGGAGGGATGGTATGAGTTCTTTGGCCGCTGAGCAGAAGGAGCCTCGAGCCCGAAGCGTCGCTGTGACCGAGGAGTCGTTAACGGTGGATCTGGTGGACGGGCGCACCATTATCGTGCCCACGGCTTGGTACCCTCGCCTGTGGCATGGCACGCCCGAGGAACGCAATCACCTTGAGATTTTTGGGGGCGGCACGTATATCCACTGGCCGGATTTGGATGAGGACTTAACTGTAGCTGGCCTTTTGGTCGGTGTTCCATCCGGTGAGAGCCCCGAATCCTTGAAGAGATGGTTGGGAGGCCGCGGCCAGAAAAAGCGCAAGTCGAAGTGACCCGGTTAGAGACGCTCTCGATTGTTCATTCTCCCATCTGTCGCCGGTTTCCGAAGGTTGGAAGGATGAATCGCCGGATTGGATGGTTGAGACCTTCACAGACAATATTGTTCTTGGTTATCCAATCAAGCAAACGGCGAGTCACAGCTTGGCACGATCTTCCAGTGTTTGTCAGCGTTTCAACTTGAAATGACGATCGCCGGATTTTTACTGCGCGGTGGGATCGCTGTGGGTCAACTTCATATGGACAACGATATCGTGTTCGGCCCGGCCTTGACAGAAGCCTTCGAGGGAGAAGAACGTCTCGCCCGCGATCCGCGTATCGTACTAGCACTAGCCTAGCGCAACGCAAACATTCGAAAGCTCGGTCCCAAAGTTATTTGGATATCCGCGCCTTCGGGGGATAGATATGATCAGCTGGCACGCAGCTTACTCACCAACGCAGGAGCGAAAGGCCAGGAATCTTTGGAAAACTACGCTCATCACGTGAAGCGACTCTGTAGCCTCTTGTCATTGCCGTGGCGGCGATTATCAGGTCGTGCGGACCGACTGGCAGTCTTTTCGCGGCAAGCTCTGCAGCCAAGCGAGCATGGATTCGCGCAGTCACAAGATCGAAAGCAAACACCGGGAGCTGAGCCAATAGACCCTCTACAAACGCTTCTCGTTGACTCCGTTGCGCTGGTGTTTTGGCGCGGTGAACACCGTGCAACAACTCCGATGCGGTTATCGACGAAACCGCGAATTCCTCTTCTGCATGCTCGGCGAGCAAAGCCTCAAGGTCAATTTGTTGGCGCTCCCCGGCAATTAGCACGCTGGAGTCGATCAGCGTTCCCACGGTGACTCTGGGACCACGGGTTCTTGGTGCGTCGCCTCACCTACTGCGTCCCAAAATCCCGGATCAGGTTTCGGCAAAGAGCGCAGCAAAGCTAACAGATCGCCACCGGTAACCCGCGGTGGTTTGGCAGGGGTCATTTCACAGATCGGCTCGCCACCACGCTCAATTACAAAACTCTCACCTCGGTACCTGACGCGGTTCAGCAGTTCGGAAAATGTGCGCGCCGCTTGAGTTGCCGAAATCGTGGCTGCCCGCTTAACCGGATAGTTGGCACGAACTTGAACCTTGCCATTTGCCGGACCCTTTTGCCGGCGTGTTCGTTTCGTTTTGGCGGGTTTCATATGTAATCTGATTATCTGATTGCTAGGAATATTGCAACGTCGAGAACAGTTCTCCGCACCCCCGTTTTCTGATTTAGAGGCTGTGCAAGACAGAGATTTACGCCGGCCTATTTGATCGGGGAAGCCGGAACAGAAAGTCTTCTTTTAGGGCCTAACCGAGCCTAGTACTATGCGCGGTTGCTCTGATCCCAAATAACCGTATGGCGTTGCCGCCCAGGATTTTTTCCCTGTCCTCTTGAGCCAGACCCGCCATTGCCTTGATCGGTTCGACGGTGCGTGGCCACGTGGCGACTGCGTCGCCGTGATCAAAGTCGCTGCCGATAATGATGCTGTGATTGGGCCAGCCTCTCACGGTCTCCGGCAGATAATGTTCCCACGACACCGCGGCAATGTAGAACTGATCGAAATAAGCGCTGGGTTTCTTCTTTATGCGCTCCTTCCCGGCAAAGAATTGCTGCACTGCGACCGAATCCCCCGCCCCACGCGGCGTGTGTTGATCCAAGGTCTGCATAAGCCAGGGGACCCAGCCAATGCCGCCCTCGAAAAAGGCAAAGCGTAGATTCGGGAATCGATCCAGCACTCCGCTGAAAATCAAGCGCGAGATCGTCACCATATAAGTCAGAGGGAAACCAAGCGCGGTCGGAAAATGAGGAAACCCTTGATAACGCTCGCTCCCAACCAGCCAGGGATGGCTGTGCTGCGCTTCAAAGACGCGCGCCGCAGGATGAACTAGAATCGGGATATCGAGGCGGGCAATTTCTTCGTAGAGGGGCCATAGCGCCTCGTTATCGAGATCCCCGTCGCCATAACCTCCGTTGAACTTGACGGCTTTCAGCCCCAGATCTTGCACCGCCCGCCGCAACTCGCGAATCGACTCCGGGATGTCCGGCAGATAGATCCACGCGACGCCGATAAAACGGTCATCGCCGGCAATGTCTTCCGCCACCGTGTCGTTGTAGGCGCGCGCAAGCTGGCGGCCAAGCTCCGGGTCGACTTCATAAATTAACGGCCGATTGTCGGGGATCAAGACCTGGACATCGAAGCCATCCTTCTTCATGAACTCCGCTCGAAGCGAGAGACTCCAGCGGCCTTCCTTAAAGCTATGGATCTTATTGCCATCGCGGTAATAGGTCGCGACCTCACCCGGCACCACTTCGCCGAAGCGAACGAATTCCCGGTCATCCTTGCCGATTTCCACGTACCCTTTTCCCGGGTGCCGCACGCGATCAATAAATCGCAGGGGCCAATAGTGCGTATCTCCGTCTATGTACATCACAAGCGGATCTCCTCTGGGTTCTTACGGCATCGTGCCCTCACAGCTCCTCACTTGCCGCCCATCAACTTTATGAATGACCGGTCAATCAGCTCATCGACGGTGATCTTCTTTTTGATCCGGCCATTCTCCAACTCCTGGTCTATAACGACCGGAATCGCTCTGTCGGCGATCGCACCATTGAGCGGGAAAGAATTCCGGTATTGATCGTATCCTGCCGGCGCGTAGGCCGGGTCCATTTTCACGTACTTCCTGATCGCCCGCACGGCATCGTCCTTATTTTCCAGCGTGTGCTTTACACCTCTCTGGTAGGCGCGTAGGAATCGAACGACTTGATCGCTTTCTTTGGCCAACCAGGATTCCCGAGCGGCAAAGGTCTCATAGGGCCACTCCGGAAAGATTTCCTTTAAATCGAAGAGCTTGCGAAAACCCTGCGATTTGGCGATCTCCGTCACTGGAAACCAGACGATCGATGCATCCACCCCGCCGGCGGAAAGCGCCGCAAAACGAGCCGGGGTGCTGCCGATCTGCATAATCGTGACGTCCTTTGGATTGACTCCAAAATGCTGCAGGGTCGCGCGCGTCAAAAAATCCGTCAGCGAGCCGAAGCGGCTGATGGCAAATCTCTTTCCCTTTGCTTCTTTGAGCGAGGTGAAGTTGGGATTGGAGTAAAGCTCGAACGGCATCAAGTTGCAGATGCCCCAGAAGTTCTTGATATCAACGCCGGCCGCGCGTCCGCCGATGGTTTCAACAAAGGCGCTTCCCATGATCTGCACATCACCGCCAATCAAGGCCTGGAGGTTCGTCGCGCCGGCATTGAACATCACCAGCAGAACTTCCAGGCCTTCGTCTTTGAAGAACCCTTTTTCCTGCGTGACGTAGATGGGCAAAAAAGCGATGTTAACGGAAGAAAGGCCGACGATGATGCGGCTATGAACCAAGCCGGGGCAAAGAAGCACGAGGAAGATTGAGAGCGACAACGTGAAGCGGCGCATAAAACCTCCCTGTAACGAGCTTTAGATCACGGATCGGTCGGGGAGAATCGTCTTCAACACGCGAAGATAGTTGCCTCCCAGGATCAAAGCGATGTCGTTTTCCTTATAACCCCTGCGCGTCAGTCCATCAATAAGCTTGGGTAGGTCCTCGATTTCTTCGAAATCCTTGATCAGCGACGGATGATGCAAGGGATGGTGGCGGTCCTTGAGGGTGCGCGGGCCATCATATTTGACGAAGTCGAGTCCCAGGGCCACGTGCTCAACCCCCACTAGATCGACCATGTAGTCGAGATGCCTGAGCAGGTCTTCCAGGGTCGCTCCTTCTTTGATCACCCGCTCCGGCAGCGCCAGAATGCCAACCAGGCCCTTCTGCCGCGCTATGGCCTTGATCTGCTCGTCGTCGAGATTGCGCGGATTATCCAGCATCCCGCAGGCATTGGCGTGACTTACGATCAGAGGAGCTTGAGCGGCGTCCAGCGCCTGGAAGAAGCCTTCGCGGTTGAGGTGAGCAAGATCCACAACCATCCCGAGACGGTTCATCTCCTTGATCACCTCGACACCGAAGCGGGTCAGCCCGCCGCCCGTGCGGTTTTCCCACACCCCGTCGCCCAACTCGTTGCGGAAGTTCCACGTAAGCTGCATCGAACGCAGCCCCAGTCGATAGAAATTCCTAAGCTGGTGAATGCTTCCCTGGAGCGGCGCTCCGCCCTCGAAGTGCAGGATGAAAGCGATATTTCCGGGCCGCGCCTGTTCCGGAAGATCCGCTCTGGTCCGCACAAGGGAAATCATCCCTTCCGACCGCGGCGCCTCTTCGAGAAACATGTCGATGTTTTCGAGCGCGGTCTCGAGATACCTTCCGGTGTTCTGCGAATGCGAGTAGGAATCGCCGCTCACGGCATAAACACAGAGATTGATGCCGTCATGGATCAGGCGCGGCGCGATCGCGTCGCGCAAGGGAGCTTCATCGCCGATGGAGTGGCGATAAAGCTGCTCGTAAACGTCGCGATGCCCCTCAACGATGAGGCAGTTTTTTAGCATTTCCCGCGAGTCCACGTAACCTCCCTAAACCCAACTGGAGAAACTGAGTGCTTACGAATAACCGCCGTGAAGGTTGAAGCAGAACGATGATTGGGCTACTAATAGCCGCAAACATTCTTGGGTGCAAGCCATTCATTAACCCCTTGTTCTCCATTCTTTACAACGCCACCATAGGCCGTTACTGCGCCGCGTTTCTCCTTCTCATTCTCGCGTCATGCAAAAGCGCTCCGCAAGCGGGCGACGACCGGATTTTTCGCGTCAACCTGGGAACCGAACCCCCCAGTTTGGACTGGTCGCTCGCTACCGACCACGTTTCTTTCAATGTGATCGCGAACCTAATGGTAGGCCTGACGGAATTTGACCGCAATCTCAAACCCGCTCCCGTCGTGGCCAAATCTTGGGAAATCCACGACGGGGGAAAAAGAATCGTTTTTCATCTGCGCGATGACGTCCTGTGGAGCGATGGCGCAAAAGTTCGCGCTGTCGATTTTGAATACTCATGGAAACGCCTGCTCAATCCCAAGACCGCGTCTGAATATGCCTACATCCTGTTCGATATCGTGAACGCCGAGGCTTACAATCGGGGTAAGATCATCGATGACAGCCTCGTGGGAGTAAAGGCTCAAGATGACTTCACTCTTGAAGTTAGACTGCGCAATCCGGTTTCTTATTTTCTCCCGCTCACAACGTTTGAGGTCACGTATCCCCAACGCAAGGACATCATTGAGAAGTTTGGCTCGCAGTGGACAGAACCCGGCAACATCGTGACCAACGGCCCGTTTATTCTTTCTTCCTGGCGGCATGATAACAAGATTGAACTTGCGCCCAACGCGAGATTTTTTTTGGACAAGCCGGCGATTGAGAAAGTCGAAATATTCATGATCAAAGAGAAAACTACGGCCTTGTCCATGTACGAGCAGGGCCAGCTCGACTTTATCGACAACCACAGCATTCCCGCATTCGAAAAGCCGCGCCTGGCAAAAATGCCGGGTTACAAGGCCGTGCCTCAACTGAGAGGCTACTACTACGGCTTCGTGACTGACAGGAAACCGTTTGACGATGTGCGGGTGCGAAAGGCCTTTTCTATGGCGGTGGACCGCGGCGTTTTCCCCAAGATTTTGCACGGCGGCGAACAACCGGCGAGCTGTTGGATACCTCCCGGAATGCTCGCTCATAACCCGAAGATCGGTCTCACGTTCAATCCTCCCGAGGCCAGACGTTTGCTGCGCGAGGCGGGATATCCGGACGGCAAAGGTTTTCCCCAGATCACTTTGGCGTACAATGGGGACCAAGAGGACCACAAGATCGTTGCCGAAGCGGTGCAAGGGATGTGGAAAAAGAACCTGGGTATTTTGGTCCGGCTCGACAGTCAGGAATGGAAGGTCTACCTCAAAAAACTCATCACTGATCCGCCGCACGTGTTCCGCCTCGGCTGGGGCGCCGACTATCCCGATCCGGACAACTTCATGAAGGTCTTCACGGCGCTTAGCGGCAATAATAACACGCGCTGGAAGAACGCGCGTTACGATCGCATTCTCGATTCGGCCGCGACCGAACCCAACCCGGGGCGCCGCGCTAAACTCTACGACGAGGCGCAGAGAATCCTCTGCGAGACGGATCTTCCGATCATCCCCCTATACACGGAAAGAGAGACGACGGTCCTGAACCCGCGCTTCACCGGCTTGGAGTACAATTCGATGAGCCGCCTTCTCCTCCGGCGAGTCAGGCCGAAGAACGCGGCTTCGTCCGGAGAGACGAAGCCCTGACCTCGCTTCCCGTCTCATGCAGCGTTTCCTTGTCAGCCGGTTCTTGCAAGCGCTCGCGGTGCTGTGGGTAGTCGCGACTCTGACATTCGTGCTCATGCGCTTGCTTCCCGGCGGCCCCTTCGACCGCGAACGACGCCTTCCTCCCGAAGTCCTGGCCAATATTGCCGCGAAATACCGGCTCGATGACCCGCTTCCAGTTCAGTACCTGCGCTATTTGACGGACTTGCTCGGTGGCAACCTGGGACTTTCCTACAAATACGTCGATCGCACGGTCAACATGATTGTCGCCGACACCCTGCCGGTCTCCGCCTTCTTGGGCCTTTCGGCGTTGGTGTTTGCCCTGGTGACTTCTTTTCCCTTAAGCCTTTGGGCCGCTTCGCGCCCCAATACCTGGGCCGACCGTCTCGCGCTCTTCCTGGCGACCTTTGGCCTATCAATACCCAATTTCATCCTTGGCGCGCTGCTGATGTGGTTTTTTTCGCTCCAGCTCGGCTGGCTTCGCTCCGGCAGTTGGGGTTCCCCTGCAAGCGCCATCCTTCCCACTATCACCCTCGGCGCCGCGCCAGCCGCCTATCTCTCGTATCTCCTGCGTTCGACCTTGATTGAAAACATGGGAGAGGACTTCGTGCGCACGGCGCGAGCCAAAGGGCTGAGCGAAGCCGCCGTCCTCCTCAAGCATGCCTTGCGTAACTCATTGATACCGGTTCTCACGGTTTTGGGACCGCTGGCGGCCACGTTGCTCACCGGCTCTTTCGTCGTCGAGTATGTTTTCGCGATTCCCGGCATGGGGCGCTTTTACATTACCGCGGTCAGCGACCGAGACTATCCGATGATCATGGGCGTCACGATGGTCTACACCGCGCTCTTGGTGTGCGCCAATCTTGCCGTCGACCTGCTCTATTCGCTGATCGATCCTCGGATCAAAGTGCAACATGGAAAGACCTAGCAGCGCGGGTCACCGCGCGGGCATCCGGCAAGCCCTGTGGCATGATCCTTTTACCCTGTGCAGCTTCATTTTCATTTTGTTGGTCGGCGGCGTGGGGTTTCTCGCCCCATTTCTTTCTCCCTACAGCGCCGGCGGCCTCGAAGAGGGGCAAATCCTCCAAGGTCCAAGCTGGCGCCACTGGATGGGAACCGATGGCCTGGGAAGGGATCTTCTGACTCGAGTTCTTTTCGGCGCGCGCGTTTCAATGACTGTGGGCATCGGGGCGGCTTTGATTGCGCTGATCGTTGGAACGACCTACGGCCTTATCTCTGGCTACGCCGGACGAGCGGTGGACAGCGCAATGATGCGATTAGTCGATATCTTCTACGGCCTGCCGGATCTGTTAATATTTATTCTTCTCTCGCTCTTTGTCGGCCGCAATATTGGCGGCGTGCTCATGGCTCTTG
>JBOHVR010000135.1:0-3942 GCA_050735755.1 Binatia bacterium | reverse complement strand
GCTTGCATGCGCGTAAACAGGTCGGGCATGCGAACGACCCCGGCGCCTGCCAAAAGCGCGAACGCGGCGCCAATAATTATGAGCGCGGAACTGAAGATCTCATTCATTGAAACCCTGCCTCTCAAGATAACGCGCGAACGCCACTGTTCCGAGAAACGAAATCAAAGCCAGGACGAGCGCCACATCCAGAAAAACTGGTTGTCCCGTGGCAATGGCATAGACGGCCGTCATGCCGGCAGCCAAAATCGATATAAGATCGAGAGCAACCACGCGGTCGGGTAGGCTGGGCCCGCGTGCGAGGCGTATGAATGCGAGGAGCAACGCAACGCTCAGCATCGCCAAGGCGATGACCGAGGCAGTGGAGACAACATCGGACAAGCTCATCTTAAGACCTCCAGGACACGGCGTTCGATGGTGTTTTTCACGGATTCGCGAAACTCTTCCACGTCGTCAATGTACATCGCGTGAAGGTAGAGAAAACGCCGGTCGCTCGAGACATCCAGACTCACGCTCCCAGGGGTCAAGGTAATCAAGTTGGCCAGCATGGTGATCTCGACATCGGTTTTGGCGTACAGGGGTATGGCCACGACACCAGGTCGCATGCGGCGCGTAGGCGTCATTACGTCGTAGGCGACTCGGAGATTGGCAAGGATGAGCTCCCATATGTAAAACACCGCAAAGCGCAACACGTACCCTAGCCTGCGGACGTAAGTGGAGGAGCCCGACGAGCGCTGGGCGATGGACAAAATCGGATAGCCTACGATGAAACCGACCAGAACATTACTCCATGTAAAGATGCCAGTCAGCGCCGCCCAGGTGAGAGCAATCAAAAGATGCCAGAGAAACATGCTCAGGGTCTCCTTCCCCGCACAGCCTGGATGTATTCCGCCGGGTTCATCAATTGTTCAGCAGCCCGGCTGGCCAACAAATAAAGCGGTTCGGCCACCATGCCGATGAGTATGGTGGCCAGGGCCAATGAGCCTATCGGCAAGATAAGGAGCAAGCGTGAAGCGCGAGATTCAGAGACCGTACCCGCCGGTTCTCTTGTCTCTGAAGTTTCGGGAGCCTCTTTCCAAAATGCTTCGGCCCAAATCTTAGTCATGGAAAAAAGAGTCAGGAGACCCACGGCCAGGGCGGTCGCCACCAGGAGATAGTGCTGGGTTTCCAGACCGGCCTGCACGAGGGTCAATTTTGCAAAGAAACCTGAAAGCGGAGGCAATCCCGCCAGCGAAAGCGCGGGGATCAAGAACAGAATTGAGAGACCGGGGCTGGTTGCGTAGAGCCCTCCCAACTTTTTCAGTTCGTAAGTGCCCTGGAGACGATGAATCACCCCGCTGACGAGAAATAGATTGGTCTTAACGATGATGTGGTGGATGATGTAAAAGATCGAGCCGGCCACCGCGGCTGTCGTAAACAATCCCAGACCCAGAATCATATAACCAATCTGGCTGATAATATGGAACGAGAGAATGCGGCGAAACTCATTTTGTGCCATGGCGCCGAGGACGCCCGTGACCATGGTGAATCCAGCAAGCACCAGAATGATCGTGTGAGTATAAGCAACCTCCTGAACGAACAAGAGGGTGAAGACGCGGATCAACGCGTAAACTCCCACTTTGGTCAGCAGGCCGGCAAAGATGGCGGAAACGGCGACCGGTGGCGTATGGTAAGAGGCAGGGAGCCAGAAAAAAAGTGGAAACACCGCAGCCTTGATGCCGAAGGCAATGAGGAAGAGCATGGCAACGGTAGTGAGCAGGTCCAACGGGGGCGCGTCTCTCAGCTTCTGCGCCAGATCCGCCATGTTCAGGGTTCCCATGACGCCATACAGCACGCCGACAGCGGCGAGAAACACGGCAGACGAGATAAGATTGATGGTCACGTACTTGATCCCTCCTTCCATTTGCGCCCGCTCGCCGCCCAACGCCATCAGCACAAAGGAAGCCATGAGCATGACTTCGAACCAAACATAGAGATTGAAAAGATCCCCGGTTAGAAACGCGCCGCAGACTCCCATCAGCAGGATATGGAGTAGCGGATAATAGCCGAAAGCCTCTCTTTGCCGATCCATCGTTGCTAGAGAATACACTGCCACTGCCAATCCCATCAGGCCGGCAAGCACAACCATGATCGCGCTGAAAAGGTCAGCCACGACGGTGATGCCGAACGGAGCCGGCCAGTCGTCCATCTGCGCAGCCTGGATGCCGTTTTGCCAGACCGATTCGAGCAGCATAAGTCCGGAAACGAAAAGCAGGCCGGTGCCTATCACGCTTAAAACACGCTGCGCGCGTCTTGAGTCCCAGGCCAGCATGCAAAGGATCGCCGCGGTCATTGGAATCAGCAACGGTAAAATCAGCAGGACATTCACGTGTCAGTCGCTTTCATGTTATCGAGATCATCGGTGCCCACCGTTTGAACGACACGGTGAATCAGCACCAGAGCAAATGCCTGCACGGCGAAGCCAATGACAATGGCGGTCAGGATGAGGGCCTGCGGCAGGGGATCGGCGAGACCGGTAGAATTGTCGAGCGAGTCAGGAATCAGGGGCGGGCGCGCCCGAGTCAAGCCGGCGATGGTGAAAATGAGCAGGTTGGCCGCATGCCCCAATAGGCCGATTCCGATGATCAGCTTCACGATGCTGCGACGCAGCATCATGAACAACCCCGCCGCGTAAAGCCCGCCAATAACGAACGCCAGAATGGTCTCCACGATTTATTCCTCTGCAAGGGAAAAGATGATTGTTAAGCTAACGCCCAGCACCACGAGATAAACGCCGCCGTCGAAAAGCAATGGCGTGCCGATGTGAAGCTCTTCAACCAACGGAATGTAAAGCGTCACCCAAAAGCCGGTCATGAACGGTAGGCCGTAGAACAGAGCGATGATCCCGCTTCCCAGTGCGACGATGAGTCCTATGGCAATTAAGGTTCGCGGATCCCGACGCAACGTGCGGCGGGTCGTTCTTACGTCGGTCGCAATGGCATGCAACGCAAATGCCGCCGCTGCGATCAGTCCTCCGACGAACCCCCCTCCCGGCTCATTGTGGCCGCGCAGCAAAACGAATATGGAAAAAAGCAGCAAGAGCGGCAGCAAAAAGCGAGTTGCGGTGGAGAGGATCAGTGAAGTCACGGGGTCAATCCTTTCCAGGCCGCAGCTTGAGCAGCGCATAGACCCCTATGCCGGCGACCGCCAGAACAGTGATCTCGCCAAGAGTGTCAAAACCGCGAAAATCCACGAGTATGACGTTGACGATGTTACGACCGTGCCCCAGGGGCAAACTGTTGTCGATAAAATACTTCGAGATCTTAGGATAAAGCTGGATCCCGGATCCGATCAAGACAATGGTTGTTATGAGGGCGCCGGCGGCGAGCGCCAGCAACACGTCCCGCGTGACGGCGAAGCGATCGGATAAGATTGCAAAGCGAGGCAGATGGTAAAACACCAGCACAAACAAAATGACCGTGAGAGTCTCGATCATGAATTGCGTCATGGCCAGGTCGGGAGCGCCGAAAAAAATAAAAATCAGCGCAACACCATAGCCGACCACTCCGAGCGCGGCGGCGGCGGCCAAACGTGATCGGAACATGACAGCAGCCAAAGCGGCGAGCACGATCAGGGCCGCAACCACCGCTTCGTAGAATCGCACATCGAAGTTCGGGGTAAAGCTTGCCGAGCCGATTCCGCTAAGCAGTTTGCTCCCGGCCAGTGCTAACGTGGTAACGATAATAATCATCAGGTAATAGCGGAGATAACCGCTTTGAAGCAGCTGCGTCTGACGTTGCGCCAGAACATTCAACCCGCCGAACAGCAGGCTGTACCAATTCTGCGGCCCCCACCATGACGTTATCTCGAGCCGGGACAGGGCGTAGAGCACGAGATCCAGACGCGCATAAATTGCCAAGCCGCCTGCTACGGAAAGGGCGCTTAGCGCGAGCGGCAGATTGAAGC
>JBOHVR010000134.1:0-3255 GCA_050735755.1 Binatia bacterium | reverse complement strand
CATTGGACCCTGTTCTATCTCAGATCGAGGACGAAGCCCGGCGCGCAACCTTGATCGCGCGTCGTGAGAACGTCGGCGGCAAAGTCGTTTACCGCTTCGACATCCGGCTTCAAGGGGAGAATGAGACGGTCTTTTTCGACATGTGACGCCCGCCCCCGAGACGAGGCTGTTTTATTTCAGCCATCGTTAGGTTGAACAATGGCGACGGCGCTTGAATCCGCTATTTTCCGTCCGCTGTTTAGCGATGACGAGGTAGCCGAGCTGTTTGCTGACAAGGCTTACCTCCGGGCAATGGTGGATGTCGAGACCGCACTGGCACGAGCCGAGGCGCGATTGGGTGTTATTCCTTCCTGGGCCGGCGAACAGATTGCGGCTGGTGCGCGGAGCGAAAAGATCGATCTGGCCGAAATTACAAGGGGGACAGCGAGCGACGGTTTTCCAGTCATTGCACTGGTGAGCGCCTTGCGCGCCATGGTTGGGCCGCAAGCGGCCGCTTATGTCCATTGGGGCGCGACCACGCAAGATATTATGGACACCGCCTCCGTGCTGCAGCTTCGCGCGGCGATCGCGATTTTTACTGGGCGCGTTGAGAAAATCGTTCGGGATTTGGCTGCTCTTGCGGACCAACATCGCGCGACTGTTCTGGCAGGAAGGACTCACGGGCAACAGGCGCTTCCGATCAGCTTCGGCCTCAAGGCGGCAATGTGGCTTGCCCCGATGGTGCGGCACAGGCAGCGATTGGATGCGATCTCTCCAAATATTCTTGTGGTCCAATTTGGCGGCGCGTCAGGCACGCTCGCAGCGCTCGGCGACAAGGGTATTGTAGTTATGGAAGAGCTTGCGGGCGAGCTCGGCCTGGGAATTCCGATCATGCCGTGGCACACCCAGCGGGACGGGTTTGTAGAATTCGCCGGTTGGCTGAGCTTGGCAACGGGAAGCCTCGCCAAGATGGCTCAGGACATTATTCTGCTGGCACAGACCGAGGTGGGTGAAGCCGCAGAAGCAAGCGAGCGAGGACGTGGCGGCAGCAGTACGATGCCGCAGAAAAGCAACCCCATCACGAGCGAGCTTATCATCGCGGCAGCGCGCACGAACGCTTCCCTTCTTTCAGCCATGCACCAGGCGCTTATCCAAGAGCACGAACGGGCGACCCATGGCTGGCAGGTAGAATGGTTGGCCCTCCCGCAAATGATCTTGTTAACGGGCGCCGCGCTCAAGCACGCGCTCTACCTTACCGAGAATCTTCAGGTGAACGCCGCGAAGATGCGGGAGAATCTCACACGCGCAAACGACATCGTGCTTGCGGAAGCAGTAGTGTTCGCGCTCTCCGGCCATATGCCGCGGACCCAGGCTCATGAGACGGTTAAGCAGGCATGCAGGCTTGCCGCATCCGAAGGGAAATGTCTGGTTGATGTCGTGCGGGATCTGATCGGCAACACCATCCCCGATGGGTCGATCGACTGGAAGCGCCTTGCAGACCCGGCGAATTATCTCGGCGAAACACAAAGAATGATCGATCGGGTGCTGCAAAGGGCGGCCTTGCTTTTTCCCACCGCGAGGGCTAGGCCGTCGCGGGTCGAGGGGTAGACCATTGCCGAGCGAAAATGTCTGTTTCATAAACATTGGGCCGAAGGAAGCGCGAAAGCGGCTCGTAATGGGCATAGGAATGGTTGCCGCGGGGTTGATTCTGGCGGCGATCTTTGTGGCGGCTGGCGTAGAGCGCAGGTGGGGCCTTATTCTGTTGGTGCCGTTCTGGATGGGAGCGCTGGGCGTGGTGCAGGCGCGCCGCAAGACCTGAGTGGCGTTGGCTGCGCGCGGGACGCGCAACCTGGATACCGGAGAAGAGGGAATCCACGAGATCAACGAGCAGGAGGGCTTATGGCGCCAAGCCCGCCGGGTGCACATCGAGTCCGCCATTGCGGGAATAGTCTTGACAATTTTGTTTCTCTTTTTGTCCCAACAGAATGATTGAGATGTTTAAGAAGGCATGACAATGCCATTTGACTGAATAGGCCGACTGGTCTAAGACAAAGTCATCGACATCAAGGGAAAACAATTTTAGATTAACCGTTCGAAGGGCAGAGGAGGATAACATGAGCGATTTTTACAATGCATGGTTGGAGCAGTCAAACAATGTGGAAAACAAGGTCAATGAGTCCCCACGCGTGACGCGATCTAAGGATCTGAAGTGGGTTCGAACGCGGCAAGATTACAAAGCCGCGTTGATGATCGCTCCGGAACTGGGATTTCCGACCGGAGGAAGCCTGCTGATGCGCGCGGAAATTCCTGCCGGCTGGCACACGGGCAAGCACTTTCATGGGGAAGAAGCGATCTATGTCGAGAGCGGCGAAGGCTTCATGGTTCTCGATGAGAGACGTTACGATTTTTTTCCCGGAACGGTCTTTCACATTCCATACCGTTCGCCCCACCAGCTCTTCAATACTGGAAAAGTTCCAGTCGGCTATCTCTCGGGTCTGGCCTGGCATTTGGAAGCTTCAGTCTACATGGGAAAGATCGAACAGATCGAAGATGCCGGCGAAAACGATCCCAAACTCCTGGCGCACTTGCCAACCGAAGAGTCGCAATATTGGCCGGAAGACGGCCGGCGGATCTCAATGCATCAAAGCCAGTTCGAGAACTCAGGCGAAACCAAGCACGGCGCGACGTACTTTTTGATGGGCCGGAGCGGCAAGCAAAACGGTTTTAAAGCGACGGCGGTTGCGATCAGCTCGATCTTTGTCGATCTGCCGAAGTCCAAAAGTCACAGCCATGCGCATCCCGAAGCGTATCTTTACGCTTTGGAAGGTGATGGCTATTCGGAAATCGGCGGCAAACGCTATGATTGGAACCAGGGAGATGCCGTGCACGTGCCGCCCGGCATGATGCATCATCAGCATTTCAATCCTTACGATAAAGAAATGAGAGAGCTGCGGTTCGAATTCGGTATCCGCTACTGGTTAGTCGATCAATGGAAGGGATTTACGACGATCGATCGTCACATGAAGGCGACGCAGCTCGACGAGTAGCAGGGTCGTCGGGGTGCCGACTGAGCACCAAGCGAATTTGAGATTGCCGTGTTTTTGATATCTCGTTAGCTTGCTGCGGGGAGATTATTTAAAGAAGGAGTTTTTATGGCGGACGAAAAAACTCCCATCAAGATCAAAAAGATCGGGCACGTAGTCTTGAGTGTCAGCGACATCGAGCGGAGCACCAAGTTCTGGACCGAAATCATGGGCTTCAAATTCTCCGACCGGA
>JBOHVR010000133.1:0-12540 GCA_050735755.1 Binatia bacterium | reverse complement strand
GTTTAGTGAAATCGCGCGCTCGAAAACTCGACATCGATCCTAACGTCTTTAAAAAGCAAGACTTACACGTTCACCTGCCTGCCGGAGCGATTCCCAAGGATGGTCCCAGCGCGGGCATTACAATCTTTACTGCGCTCGTGTCGCTGTTGACGGATCGTCGTGTGCGACACGACGTCGCTATGACCGGAGAAATAAGCTTGCGGGGCTTGGTCTTGCCGGTTGGCGGAATAAAAGAAAAAGTTCTGGCCGCCAAACGCGCCGGCATCGCCTGCATCTTGCTGCCCGAGCTCAATCGCAAGGACCTGGAAGAGATTGCGACCGCGCTGCGGCAGGATCTGCGCTTTCAATTCGTTGAAACCGTGGATCAAGCCCTCGAAGTAGCTCTCGAAAAGGAAAAGGGAGGAGATGCGGAGATAAGCCGCCGCGTGAAGGATGCAGCGGAAGGGGTTGCCGGACCCCCACACTAGAATAGACTCCCACGTAGTATCCTCCTCCCGTTTTTAGCTAAACTTTCTCTGACGTTGGCTAGCGCAAACTAAGCTGGTGACGCGCAGGCAAGACATTTTCCTGTTTCGGGAAAAGCTCTTTGACAGCTCATCAAGCGTGGCTACCTCCCGCTCAAAAGTTACACCGAAAACGTTTCGATCAGATGCACCGGCATACCTCCTATTTCGGAGGTACCCATCATCATGGGATTTGCACCCGCGCTTCTTTGCGTGCACTATGCATGCTCGTGACAAGTGTAATCCAACCGCCACGGATGCCACTTTGATCTGCAGCGGCCCGGCCATGGGAATGAATAAGCTCATTCCAACAACCCGCGTTTTTGTCTGGCTTACCTTCTTGCTCCTGGAATCGGCTGCGCTAACGGACCTATTTTCGGCCCGTGCGGCGGCACCCGCCGAGTCCCAGGCTACCCCCCGAGCCATCACACCTCGCGGCGAGCTGGATTCAGAAGAAAAGTCAACCATCGGTTTATTTCGTCAAGCATCGCCGGCGGTCGTGCACATCACGACCATTGCCGTGCGGCGGGATTTGTTCACTCTCAATCTGTTGCAGATTCCCGAAGGCATGGGATCCGGATTCATCTGGGACGAATCGGGCAATATCGTGACGAACTTTCACGTCATACAGAACGCCGCCGGCGCCGAGGTCACCTTGGCGGATCACTCGCATTGGAAGGCGCGCCTTGTAGGAGTGGCGCCAGACAAAGACCTTGCCGTCATCAAGATTGACGCTCCCCGGGAAAGACTGCGGCCGATCCCCATAGGAAGCTCCAAAGACCTACTCGTCGGACAGAAAGTTTTTGCGATCGGGAATCCATTTGGTCTGGATCAAACCCTGACCCGAGGAATCATCAGCGCATTGGGACGCGAAATCGATTCCGTAACGCGGCGGCCCATTCAGGGGGTCATCCAAACTGACGCGGCCATCAATCCGGGTAACTCAGGCGGGCCTTTACTCGACAGCGCGGGCCGTTTGATTGGCATGAACACGGCCATCTATAGTCCCTCTGGCACTTCGTCAGGAATCGGCTTTGCCATTCCGGTGGATACGATCAATCGTCTCGTTCCGGAGCTGATCCGTTTCGGGAAAATCACTCGTCCCGGACTTGGGGTTCAGGTCGCAGAGGATCAAATCGCACAGCAGTGGGGTTTACCCGGGCCTCTGGTCGTCGACGTGCTTCAGGGAAGCGCGGCCGCGCGCGCCGGCATCCGCCCGACGCGCCGCGATGCTAACGGTCGCGTCAGATTGGGCGACGTCGTAATTGCCATTGACGGCAAGAAAATCACCTCTTCTAACGAACTCTTCCTATTGCTGGAGCGATACAAAGTTGGCGATACCGTCTCCGTTACGCTTTTGCGGGACGGCAAGCAAGAACAGGTCAAAGTAACACTGGAAGCCGTAAAGTAGGCAACCCCACAGCGCAAGTTAACATCCGCCTTCCTTGACTTCTCTACGTTTTTTCCATAGAAAAGATCGAACCGCCTGGTAGACATCTGAGTCTTTTCTCTCTACCATAATAAATAGAAGATGGCTTGCGTTTCTCGGAGACGCTGACCGTGTCGTGGCCTCCTTCGTATGCACCATCCGTACTTTCCGCTGCTGGTTCTCTTCTTCGCTGCCGGAGGCGTGGTTACGATCCTGCTTTTTATTGCGCAGAAACTCGGCCCCAAGAAGAGCAATCCTGCCAAGATACAACCTTTTGAGTCCGGAAACCCGCCGCAAGGCGATGCCCGCATCAGGTTCTCCGTAAAGTTTTATTTGGTGGCCATGTTGTTTCTCATCTTTGACATCGAGGTGGTTTTCCTCTATCCGTGGGCCATTCTCTTTCGCCGACTCGGCCTGCTCGGCGTTGTCGAGATGGGGATTTTCCTCTCCATTTTGATTATTGCGTTCATCTACATCTGGAAGAAAAATGCCCTCGAATGGGACTGAAATGCCATGAGCGACAAAAGCCCAAAGATTGATTACCTGCGCGAGCGACTAGGCGAAGATATTTTCGAGTTTCGTTCGCAATGCGGCGATGACACGATCGTGATTGCGCGGGATCGATTGAGACCGATTATTGTCGCTCTCAAACAGGATCCGCTCCTGAAGCTTGACTTCCTTACGGACATTACCGCAGTCGACTATTGGGGGAAGAAAGAGCCTCGCTTCGAAGTGGTTTATCACCTCTACTCTTTGAGTACCAAGTATCGACTGCGGCTTAAGGTGCCGGTGCCCGAGGATGACTCGGTGGTTGAGTCGCTGACCCCTTTCTGGAAGATTGCCAACTGGCTCGAGCGCGAAGTTTGGGACATGTATGGAATCCGCTTTTCAGGTCATCCGGATCTGCGCAGAATCCTCCTCTACGAAGAGTTCCAGGGTTACCCTCTACGCAAGGACTATCCCGTGAACGAGTGTCAACCTTTGGTTCCGCAGCGAAACGTCAATGGCACCTTCGTCGACCAGCGCTCCGAGATGAAACGGTTGCGGCTAAAGCCGCATCTCTCAAGCGAGACTTAGGCATCCCAGATTTTCACTTGATATGACAACACCTGCGCAAGATTTACCTGTCGAACCTATGAATCTCCAGATGGGCCCATCTCATCCGGCAACCCATGGCACTATAAAGTTCAACCTAAAACTCGACGGCGAAAAGGTCGTCGATTGCGATGTAGAAGTCGGATACCTGCATCGAGGGTTTCAAAAGAGTTGCGAGCAGGTCACTTGGACCCAGGTGGTCCCATATACTGACCGACTGAATTACGCTTCCCCCCTAATCAATAATTTCGGTTACGCCTTAGCAGTCGAAAAGCTCATTGGGATTGAGACTCCCGCAAGGTGCCAGTTCATTCGCGTGATAATGAGCGAGCTGTCGCGCATCTTTGATCATCTCACGTGCTGCGGCATGGCGGCTTCGGAACTCGGCGCGATCACGGTGGGCTTCTATATGATGGAGGCCCGCGAGCTTGTGATGAGAGTCATCGAGGACGTCACCGGAGCCCGCCTGACCGTCACTTATGCGCGTATCGGCGGGGTCAAGCACGATCTGCCCTACGGTTTCGCCGAACAAGTACAAAATCTCTTTCGCAAAGTCAGAAGCCTTGTCAGTGATTGCGATCGGCTCCTTGCGCGCAACCGCATTTTCATCGATCGCATGTCGAACGTGGGCGCGATTTCCCAAGAAACGGCCATTAGCTATGGCCTAACCGGCCCGATCCTACGGTCAACCGGCGTTAACTATGATGTGCGCAAAGATCAACCGTACTTGATCTATGACAAGATGGATTTTACCGTTCCGCTCGGATCAAGAGGCGACAACTACGATCGGTTCATCTGCCGAATCCAAGAAATCGACCAAAGCATGCGCATTGTAGAGCAAGCACTGAAACAAATTCCGCCCGGCAAGATCGCCGTCGATGATCCTCAATTTGTCTTGCCGCCAAAGGAACAGGTTTATAACAGCATTGAAGGGCTGATGCATCACTTTAAAATCATCATGGAGGGGATCAAAGTGCCGCCCGGAGAGGTTTACTTTGCTGTAGAGGGAGGGAACGGCGAGCTGGGCTTTTACATCGTCAGCGATGGCGGAGGTAGACCTTATACCTTGCGCGTTCGGCCGCCGTGCTTCATTGCGATGGCGGCTTTTTCCGAAATGATTCAAGGCGCTATGATCGCCGACATCATCCCCACTTTCGGCATGATCAACATGATCGGCGGCGAGTGCGACCGCTGAGCAGCGAAAGCATCTCTTCATGTCCTTGGAGTTCACCCAACAGGCGCTCCGGCAGTTCAATGAAATCGTGGCGCGCTATCCGAAAAAAGAGGCCGCGATGTTGCCGGTTCTTTATCTGGCGCGGCAAGAATTCGGCCATCTCACCGGCGAAGTCATCGCGTATGTGGCCGAGATCATGGATCTTCCGGTCGCGCGGGTCTACGGCGTGGTGACTTTTTATACCATGCTCAACATGAAACCGGTCGGGCGCCACCACATTCAGGTGTGCCGCACGCTGCCGTGCGCGCTGATGGGAGCAGAGAAGATTACCGCGCTGCTGAAGGCCAAACTGGGCATCGAAGTCGGCGAAACCACGGCCGATGGAAAATTTACTCTTTCCGAAGTGGAGTGTCTGGCCTCTTGCGGCACAGCGCCCATGATGCAGATCAACGACGACTACTACGAGAGTCTGTCTGAAGATCGCGTAGCAACCATTCTCGCGAGCTTACCGTAGACGCTGCCAACCACGCGATGGAAAAGATTCTCCTGCGCAATATCGAAGCAAAAGACTCGCACACCTTAGCCGTCTACAAGTCCCGCGGGGGCTATCAGGCCTGGGAAAAGGTGGTCAAGCGATTCGCACCGGAACAGGTGACTGAAGAGGTTAAGAGTTCCGGACTGAGGGGTCGCGGCGGCGCGGGTTTTCCCACGGGTATGAAATGGAGCTTTGTTCCCAAGGACAACCCCAAGCCCAAGTATCTTATCTGCAATGCGGATGAGAGCGAGCCGGGAACATTCAAGGACCGAATCCTGATTGAAAGAGATCCCCACGCCATCGTCGAGGGAACGATGATCGCGGCTTACGCGATCCGCTGCCACACGGCCTTCATTTACATCCGTGGAGAGTTTTCCTTCGGCACCCGCGTTCTTGAGAAGGCACTTGAGGAGGCCTACGCAGCCGGCTACTTGGGCAAGGATATCATGGACTCGGGCTACGATTTGGAACTGATCGTGCACCGGGGGGCAGGCGCCTACATTTGCGGCGAGGAGACGGCGCTGATCTCATCGCTTGAAGGCGGTAAAGGCTGGCCCAAGGTTAAGCCTCCCTTCCCTGCAACGCACGGACTTTTCGGCTGCCCGACGGTCGTGAACAACGTGGAAACCCTGGCCGCGCTTCCGTGGATCATCGAGCGCGGGGCCGCGCAGTACGCAGCGCTCGGGACCGAAAAAAGCAAAGGAACAAAACTGTTCAGCGTGTGCGGTCACATTCAGCGGCCCGGAGTCTATGAACTCGAGATGGGTTATCCTTTGAAGCGTTTTCTCGAAGAGGATTGCGGCGGCATTCCCAACGGAAAAAAGCTCAAGGGCGTCATTCCCGGCGGCGCGTCCATGCCAGTTTTGCGCGCGGACGAGATCGAACCGGTGTGCCTGGATTACGAATCCGTCCAGCAGGCCGGCTCCTTACTGGGCTCCGGCGGCGTCATTGTCATCGATGAGACCACTTGCATGGTTAAGGCGGCATGGAACGTTGCGCGTTTTTTTGCCCACGAATCCTGCGGTCAATGCACCCCCTGCCGCGAGGGTTGTCATTGGATGGAGAAGATCTTTGATCGGATCGAGAACGGGCAGGGAACGATGAAAGACTTGGACTTAATCCTGAGTGTCAGCGGCAACATCATGGGCAACACGATCTGCCCATTCGGCGACGCCGCGGCGATGCCCGCGGCCGCCTTTATCAAGAAATACCGTGAGGAGTTCGAGGAACACATACGACAGAAGAAATGCGTGGTGGAAATGGGATGATGGATTGATGCGACCCCCAGCACTTCAGCACTCCAATACTCCCCGGGTTTTTTACCATGGACGCGATTAAACTCAACATCGACGGACGCGAAGTTACCACCGTCAAAGGCAAGACGGTGATTCAAGCGGCGGCGGACGAAGGCATTTTGATTCCGCATTACTGCTACCATCCCAAGCTTACCATCGCCGGAAACTGCCGTATGTGTCTAGTCGAAATCGAGAAGATGCCCAAATTGCAGATCGCGTGCAATACGCAGGCGATGGAGGGCATGGTCATCAAAACTCAGAGTCCCAAGGTCCTCGATGCGCGACGCGCCGTCATGGAGTTTCTCCTCATCAATCATCCCCTGGATTGTCCCATCTGCGACCAAGCGGGAGAGTGCTGGCTGCAGGACTACTACATGAAGCACGATTTGATGGGCAGCCGCTTCTCAGAGAACAAAGTGCCCAATCAAAAGCGGTATGTCTTCGGACCCAATGTGATCTTTGACGCTGAGCGCTGCATCAAATGCACCCGCTGCGTGCGCTTCCTGCAAGAAGTCACTCAGACCGAAGAGCTGACGGTCCTGAACCGCGGCGATCATTCCACAATTGCACTATTTCCGGGCAAAGTCTTGAATAATCCTCTTTCTGCGAACGTTAACGATATCTGTCCTGTAGGCGCCTTAACGGACCGCGATTTCCGCTTTCGTGTCCGTGTCTGGTATCTCAGTTCCACACCGTCCATCTGCCCCGGCTGCAGCACCGGCTGCAACATCAAAGTCGAGACCTATCAAAACCGCATCGCGCGCTTTAAGCCGCGGGTCAACGAAGCAGTGAACAGCCACTGGATCTGCGACGAAGGGCGCTACTGTTTTCACGCTCTCACCGAGGTCGAGCGTCTGGGCGCGCCATTGATTCGACAGGAAGGAGGGCTCGTCCCGACAGACTGGGAAACAGCCCTTAAGGCAGCTTTTACGGGATTTACCGGCGCTGCCAGTCTTGGCGCCTTGATCTCCGGCCGCAACACCAATGAAGAGGCGTATCTTTTCCGTCAACTGACAAAGCTGCTGCGTCCCCAATCCTCCGTAGAGGTGTTCTATCAGGAGCGGGGGCTCTCAGAGACCGCAAAGATCCTGATGAGTCCAGATCGCTCGCCGAATTTTCGCGGCGCACGGAATGTCGGTGTCGGCACTGACGGCGGTATGGATGCATGGCTGCAACAACTGCTCCGCAACGATTTTACGGGGCTTTATATTGTCGGCGAAGATTTGGTCGCACACTTTCCCGATCGTGCTGAGATCACGGCCGCCTTAAAGCGATTGCCTTTTCTTGTCGTGCAAGACACCACCCTGAGTGCTACGGCTCAACTCGCCCATGTGGTGCTTCCGGCCACGAACTTTGCCGAAAAGGACGGCACTTATACCAACCGCAAGGGAAGGGTCCAAAGACTGCGTGCGGCGCTCATTGCGCCGCCAGCCGCGCTGCAGGACTGGGAAATATTTAACCGCCTAATCACCCTCGCGGGCGACAAAGCTGCCTATCGTAGTCCGGCGGAAATCTTTCGCCGGATCGCTGCAGAGATTCCCGCGTACAATACCCTGACTTACGAAACCATCGGCGAATTGGGAGTTCAACTCGAGGGCTAAAACATCGCGATGTGGGTCGAATTCAGCATCATTGTCGCCAAGACTCTCATCGTTCTGACCCTGGTCCTCAATTTGGCAGGAATCATGGGCTGGGTGGAAAGAAAGGGCAGCGCCCTGATTCAAGACCGAATCGGCGCAAACCGTGCTTCAGTCTTAGGTTTCGCCGGCATGGGATTGGTCAACACCCTGATCGCCGATCCTATAAAGTTTCTCACCAAAGAGAATTTTACACCGCCGTACGGCGACAAGTTCCTTCACATGCTGGCGCCCTGCCTGGCCTTTTTTCCTTCCTTGGTGACGTTTGCGGTCATTCCCTTCGGCGACATTCTTGTCATCGGAGAACGGGAAATCAATCTCCAGCTCGCCAACATCAACATCGGCGTCCTCTACATCTTTGCCATCGCCTCGCTGGGGGTTTACGGCATTGTGATTGGAGCGTGGGCCTCGAATAACAAGTTTTCCCTTCTGGGCGGAATCCGCGGTTCGGCCCAAATGATCTCGTACGAGGTCGCTATGGGGCTTTCCGTAATGGGGATCCTGATGGTTTTTGAAACGCTGGAGCCGCAAGCGATCGTTCGCGCTCAGGGACATCTGGTCGGCAGTTGGATTCCGGGCTGGGGCATCGTTTATCAACCGCTGGCGTTTTTGCTGTTTTTTACGGCGGCCGTCGCTGAATCCAAGCGTATCCCGTTCGATCTTCCCGAAGGCGAATCGGAGCTCGTGGCGGGTTTTCATACCGAATATTCCGGCGGCCAATTTCTGATGTTCTTTGCCGGAGAGTTCGCTGAAATGATTACGGCAGCGGCACTGATCACAACCTTGTTTTTCGGAGGCTGGCAGGTTCCCTACCTGATGCGTGACGGCTTTCACTTCCCTGGCGGGAGCGCGCTCTTGCTGCCGCACTTGACCGTTGTCGCGCTTCAGGTCGGCGCGTTCCTTTTCAAGCTCGTCTTTTTCTGCTGGCTATTTATCTTGATTCGCTGGACCCTGCCGCGCTTCCGTTACGATCAGGTCATGCGCTTGGGATGGAAAATGCTCCTCCCGGCGGCCCTTGCCAATCTCCTTGTTACAGCCATCTGGATTCTCGCTGTGGGCGGTTAGCAACAAGAGGTGCCGATCCAGTGAACATCGAAGTGCTGAGCTTTTTTTTTCTGGCGGTTCTCATGGTCAGCTTCTCTTTGGTGGTGATCCTGGTATGGAATCCCGTCCACAGCGCGCTGGCGCTCGTCGCCGCGCTTTTCGTCATGTCCATTCTGTTCCTCAATTTAGACGCTCCTATGGTCGCCGCTATCCAAATCCTCGTTTATGCCGGCGCCGTCATGGTCCTTTTTCTCTTTGTGATTATGCTGCTCAATCCCGCCAGGATGGAACCGAGCCTGCCCTTCTGGCGGGGTGTGGTGTGCGCCGCTTGCGCGTTACTGATGTTGGCGCTCATTGCCCTGTTAATGCCTGGGCCTGACCAAGCCGAACCCTTGCATCCAAGCTCCGTGGGAACGGAATTTGGCAGTCCCGAAGCGTTGGGCCAGACCCTGTTTAGCGATTTCGTGCTGCCCTTCGAAATCGCGTCCGTGCTACTGCTGGTGGCGATTATCGGAGCGGTCGCCCTGGCTCGGCGTGTGTCGGAATGATGGTTCCGGTTCACTACTACCTCGTCCTCAGCGCCTTGATCTTCGTAATCGGAGTCGCAGGTGTCATCATCCGGCGCAATCTGATCGTTATTCTGATGTCGATTGAGCTGATGCTTAATGCCGTGAACTTGACCTTTATTGCGTTTGCGCGCGCGCAGGGCTCGATGGACGGACAAGTCATTGTATTTTTCGTCATGACTGTAGCGGCTGCTGAAGCAGTGATCGGCCTGGCCATCATAATCGCGATTTATCGCCATCGGCAGACGTTGGATCCCAAAGAGATGCATCTACTGAAGTGGTAGGATGGAACCCGGCGCTCTGACGATTTCTTCGGCGCTGCTGCGCCTGATTCCGGCGGCTCCCCTTTTGGGCGCCCTCCTTAACCTGGCGTTCGGCCATCGACTGGGACGGAAACCCGCCGGGCTAATCGCTTGCGCGGCCGTGGCTCTTTCGTTTCTCTTATCTCTTTACTGTGCCTTTTTTGTGCCGCACGGAGGCGCTTTGAAGGACATCCTCTTCGTTTGGATCGAGTCCGGCTTGTTGAAAGTCGCGGTCGCGTTTCAGGTAGATCAACTCACGGCCATAATGCTTTTCGTCATCACCGGCATTGGTTTTCTCATCCACGTTTACTCCTTGGGTTATATGGGCCGCGACGAGGGCATGGTACGGTATTTTGCCTACCTCAATCTTTTCGTTTTCTTCATGGTTCTGCTTGTCATGGCGGACAACCTTCCGCTTCTTTTCGTCGGCTGGGAGGGGGTTGGACTCTGTTCGTTTCTTTTGATTGGCTTTTGGTATCACGATCACGCCAACACGATCGCCGGGAACAAAGCCTTTATCGTCAATCGGATCGGAGACTTTGGCTTTCTCCTGGGAATCTTCTTGCTTGTCTGGGAGATGAGCGGTCAAGGAATCGGCTCGCTTAACTTTACCGTGCTCGAGCGCAACGCTCATTTGATTGCGCCTGCCAGAGTAACCCTGATTACGCTGCTTCTTTTCGCCGGAGCGACGGGGAAATCAGCGCAAATTCCTCTTCATGTGTGGCTTCCGGACGCCATGCAGGGACCGACCCCCGTCAGCGCTCTCATCCATGCCGCTACCATGGTCACCGCGGGTGTTTACATGGCCGCGCGCTTGCATTTCCTTTTTATCCTGGCCCCTGCGACCCTGCAGGTGATTGCCTGGATCGGGGCTCTGACGGCGATTTTCGCCGCGACCATCGCGGTCGTGCAAAACGACATCAAGCGCGTCCTGGCCTATTCCACAGTGAGCCAGCTGGGTTACATGTTTCTCGCCGTCGGCGTAGGCGCCTTTTCTGCCGCGATCTTTCATCTTTTTACCCATGCTTTTTTCAAAGCCTGCCTGTTTCTGTCCGCCGGTAGCGTTATCCACGGCCTGCAGGGAGAGCAAGACATGAGAAAAATGGGCGGGCTGAAACCTCATCTTCCTGTGACCTACTGGACTTTTCTTATCGCCGCGCTCGCGATTTCCGGCGCCCCGCTGACAGCCGGCTTCTTTTCCAAAGACATGATTCTCTGGCAAACGTTTGCCAGCCCCAAAGGCTCATTCGGGTTGTGGCTTGTCGGCTGGATCACCGCCGGCCTGACGGCTTTTTATATGTTCCGTCAGTTCTTTCTCGTTTTTCACGGGGAGGCTCGCGTCGCCGCCAATGTCCGCAGCCATATTCATGAACCGCCCGCGGTGATGACCGTTCCCCTGATGCTGCTAGCCGCGGGCTCTATTTTAGTTGGATGGTTGGGAGCTCCGGAATATATAGGCGGGAGCTGGTGGGAGCGCTGGTTTAAGTCCTTCTTCGGTGTCCAGGCAAATACCGGGCATGAACAAATAAGCGAGGAATTGCTCTTTCTGGTTCTCACGCTTTTAATCTCCGCTCTGGGTATCTTTGTCGCGTACGTTTTATACATCCGCGCCCGTCAGAGCTTCAAATCGCCTGAATTGGCTCCCGAGGGAGCGATCCACCGATTGCTCTTGGGCAAGTATTTCGTTGATGAAGCGTACGACGCCCTATTGGTCCGTCCGCTAACCTGTCTCGCCTCATGGCTGGCAAGCACCTTCGATCCGCGCTTGATTGATGGCGCCGTCAACGGCGTGGCCGGAGGTTTTTGGACAATGAGCTTTCACTGGCGCCGGCTGCAGTCTGGTTACGTCCAGCACTACTTGTTCGTCTTTCTCCTTGGCGCGCTCATCATGTTGGGTTACTTCGCGATCGGTTAGCTATGGCGAGCACTTTTTCCGGTGACCTCACGCTGTTGATCTTTTTGCCCACCTTGGGAGCTTTCCTCCTGCTCGGGATACCGCGGCAGGCAACCGGCATCTTATTCAAAACGGCCTTGCTCCTTACCACGGTCACTTTCTTGTGGTCTCTCCGGATTCTTTGGGCATTCGATCCCTCCCAGCCGGAAGTCCAGCTCGTCGATCGCGCCGGCTGGATTCCAGCCTACGGCATCGATTACTTCGTTGCCATTGACGGGCTGAACCTCTTTCTTGTCTTGCTCACGACTCTGCTCGCTCCTTTGGTCATCCTGGCTTCTTGGACCGTTACTGAGAGAGTCAAAGAGTATCTCTTTTTCATGCTGCTCTTGGAAACCGGCATGATCGGCGCCTTTGTCGCCTTGGATCTCTTCCTTTTTTACGTCTTCTGGGAAGTCACGCTGATTCCCATGTATTTCATTATTGGGGTTTGGGGTGGGCCACGCCGCGTCTACGCTGCGGTCAAATTTGTCCTCTATACCATGAGCGGAAGCCTGCTGATGCTCATCGCTATCATTTACATCGCCGTGCGCCACGCGGATCTGACGCAAAACCCGACGTTTGACTTGCTGCGCATTCAAGCGCTCAGTCTCCCCTACGAGGAGCAGTTTTGGCTCTTCCTCGCTTTTACCCTGGCGTTCGCGATCAAGGTGCCCATGTTTCCCCTGCACACCTGGCTCCCCGATGCTCACGTGGAGGCGCCTACAGCCGGTTCGGTAATACTGGCGGGCGTGATGCTCAAGATGGGGACCTACGGCCTGTTGCGTTTCGCCATTCCGTTGTTCCCCGAAGTCACTCTCAGTCTCCAGCCCTTCCTGATCGCGCTGGCGGTCATCGGCATTGTTTACGGCGCGTTAGTCGCCATGATGCAGTCGGATCTCAAGCGGTTGGTCGCCTATTCGTCGGTAAGCCATCTTGGATTGGTTGTGCTGGGCCTTTTTGCGCTAAATGCCAACGGTCTCGAAGGGGCGCTCTATCAGATGTTAAACCATGGCCTTTCCACGGGCGC
>JBOHVR010000132.1:0-6149 GCA_050735755.1 Binatia bacterium | reverse complement strand
CCGCCAGCGGCGGCGCGCTCATCATGGGACTCGTGTTCGGTTGGCTTCGGTCGGTTTTTCCTGCGTTCGGCCGCATTCCCGAAGCCGCAATGTGGGTTTTCGACATGGTTGGATTGAGCGTTTTTATTGCCGTGGTCGGTTTGACCGCGGGCCCAAGCTTTATTGCCGGTCTGCAAAAATCGGGGATCAGCCTGGTGCTCGTGGGTTTTGTCGCGGCCTTGCTGCCCCACGCCGTGGCGATTCTCTTCGGTCGATACGTCCTGAAGATGAATCCGCTGATTCTCCTGGGCGCCTGCTCCGGGGCGGGCACGATGACTGCCGCGCTCCGCGCGATTCAGGACGAGGCGCAAAGCAAGATCCCCGCTCTGGGTTATACCGTGCCGTACGCGGTCGGCAACATTGTGCTCACCGCCTGGGGACCGGTCATCGTCGCCTTAATGTCGGCCACCACGTGAGCCGGGAGCCATTATGTTAACGGGCGAGTTTCACCTACCCGCAGCTTTTGACTTAACCGCGACTTTCTTGTTTGCGATCACGGGCACACTGGCTGGCATGCGGCGTCATTACGATATCATCGGGGTTTTTGTATTGGCGTTTGCAACCGCGCTGGGCGGCGGTCTGATTCGGGACGGGGTTTTTCTTGCCGCCGGACCGCCCATCGCAATCACCAACGTTTATTATGTGCCGGTCGTTACGGCGGCGGTGCTCGGAACCATTCTCGTCGGTCGCATGGTGCCGCTAGTTCGGCGGATTCTCAGCGCCGTGCCAACCAGCAATGACGATCCCGCGAGATTGACGGTCCAAGCGCAGCTCGCATCGGCCGGTGGAGAACGACGACAAGGCGGCGCTCGAAGTCTGCTGGAACGGATCAATCTAGAAAGCCGCCTGGCAAGGACGTATGTGACAATCCTGTCGCTCGTCGATGCGCTGGGTCTCGGTATTTACGCGGTGGTCGGGGCGCAAAAATCCCTCGATCGCGGGTTGCCGCTGAGCGCCGCGATTCTCGTCGGAGCAGTCAACGCCGTAGGAGGCGGTCTGCTGCGCGACGTGCTGACGCGGGAGGTACCGCTCCTGTTCCAGCCCGGCCAGTTCTATGCGTTGACCGCGGTCGTCGGCGCGATCGCCTTCGTCTCGCTTGTGATCTCGCAGCGAATGGACGCTTATCATGCCGCCCTCGTGGCGATCGCATTGACGTTTGTTTTGCGTGTGCTTGCCATTCGCTTCGATTGGCGTACCCCGCCGATGGTCTGGGATGAACAAAGGTAAGTTTCGGTTCATTTGATGGAGGCGAGTCTATGAGAGAATATCGAGGAGCATGGATGCCGTCCCTTTGCGGTTTTCTGTCATCTAGGTTCGCCTCTTTTTGGCTTAGGACAATACCTCTGCTCTTCTTGCTGCTGGTTGGTGCAGTTTCCCAGGGTTCGGCGCAGGATGTGATCTCGCAAGAAGAGCCTACGCCTTCGTCAGTCGACGAAGTCGTCACGCCCATAGAGCGGTCGTTCATCGAAAGGATCCCTCGACCCGGACTCTTTCCGTGGCTCAAGGATCAATTGAAAGATACGCCGCCCTTTTTTCGCGATACCAAACTCTATCTCAATCTGCGCAGCTTTTACTTCCGGCGCGACAAATTCGACGACAGCGTCAGCTCGGCCTGGGCGATGGGCGGTGCGCTCGGCTACAAGTCCGGCTGGCTGCTCGATCGGCTCATGGTCGGCACTACGTTCTATTGGTCCGAGAATCTCTATGGTCCGGAGGATAAGGACGGCACGCTTCTGCTCAAGCCAGGCCAGCATGGTTATGCCGTGTTGGGCCAGCTCTACGGGCGGGTGAAGCTCTTCGAAGATCATATTGTCAATCTCTATCGCTACGAGTACAACACGCCTTTTATCGGCAAGAACGATAGCCGCATGACGCCGAACACGTTTGAAGGTTACACCCTCCAGGGGTCCTTCGGCGGCAAAGAAGGCGCGCCGGGGTTCAGGTATGGGGGCGGTTATATCACCAAAATCAAAGAGCGCAACTCGGACGACTTCGTTTGGATGTCGCGCGACGCCGGCGCGGACGTGAAGCGCGGCGTCGCAGTGGTGGGCGGCACATTCACGTACGGCAAATTTTCTCTTGGCGCCATCAATTACTATTCAGATGACATCATCAACATTTTCTACACCGAGTCCAAGTACAGCTTTTCCATCACCAAAGATCTGGGCGCCCTAGTGGCGTTTCAATTTGCGGACCAGCGCAGCACGGGGGAGGACCGTTTAAGCGGGCATTCGTTCGCCACCAATCAGGTGGGAGTCAAGGGCGAAGCGAGTTATGGAGGCGCCGTATTCACTCTCGGTTACACAAACACGTTACGCAGGGATGATATGCAGAGTCCCTGGAGCGGTTACCCCGGCTACACGAGCGTCCAGGTGCAGGACTTCAATCGGGCGAAAGAACAAGCCCTGATCACCAAGTTATCCTACGACTTTTCGCGTCTCGGTCTCGAAGGTGTGTCCAGCTACGTCCTTTTTGTGCACGGCTGGGGCAGGGTCAATCCATCGACGAAAAGCGGCGTGCCCGATGAAAATGAATTTAATTTCGATCTTCAATGGCGGCCGAAATGGAGTTTTCTCGAAGGGTTCTCAGCGCGCTACCGCTACAGCAGGGTGTATCAGTACCAAGGACCCAAAGACCATCAAGACGACTTTCGCGTGATTGTCAACTACGATTTTCCGCTGCTCTGATCGCATCGGTGGAACGATGCAAGGGAGGCACAATGGCATTGACAATCATCGACGCGTCCGGCCCGATCGTTAGCGCGAAGATCAGCGGTGAGCTCGGCAAATCGGAAGTCAGCCAGATGCAAGCTGCGGCTCTCCAGGCGATTCGGCGCTTTGGCAAGGTCAGCGCGCTGTTCATTCTCGATGATTTCCGGGGATGGAAGAGCGGCGACGACTGGGGCGACGTGAGCTTCATGACGGACCACGACAAAGAAATCGTCAAGATCGCGGTGGTGGGCGAAGAAGGTTGGCGCGACATGATTTACGCCTTTCTCGCCAAGGGCTTTCGTTCGGCCGCAATCGAGTATTTCCTTCCTGGTGATCTCGCAAAAGCGCGCGCGTGGTTGTCGGCGCCATAACCCCTGGCCGCTATTGGCCTAAGGTCCAATACAAAAAATCAAAAGGCTTTGATAATCAATTCGCTGTTCCGGCGATTGAACAGCTTCGTCGTTAGCGAAAATCGAAAGCGTAACAGCAACCGCGTTATCTGTGCTTTAAGGAAGACAGTAATGCTAGATGTCATCGTCATTGGCGCCGGACCGGCAGGTGTTGTTGCCGCGCTCCGTGCCGCCGACTTGGGCGCCAAGACAGTACTGATCACTCGCGACGAGTTTGGCGGCATGGCCGCCAACGACGGACCAGTGCCGGTTCGGACGTTGGCTCATGCCGCCAGGTTGATCCGAGAAGCCCGTCAATTAGGGCTATATGGCATCAGCGTGGGCGAGCCAGTGCTCGACTACTCCCAGCTGCTCGCGCGCGTGCACGACGTCGTCAACGATGTGCGAGCGCATTCTGCTTTCCGCCAGCAGATCGATTCTGTAGGAGTAACCGTCTACGAGCGAGCAGGCGCCGCGCGCTTCGCCGACCCGCGCACGATCGAAACAAACGGTGGGCTGCGGCTTCAGGCCGAAAGATTCATCATTTGTACCGGCGGCATGAGCCGGCGCCTGTCGGTTCCGGGTTCCGAGTTAACGGCTAGCCATAGCGATGCGTGGCATCTGACCTCTGTCCCGCCGTCCATGTTGGTTATTGGTGGAGGAGCTACGGGAGCGCAGGTTGCCTCGATCTTCAACGCATTCGGTTCACGGATCCAACTCTTCCAAGCTGGCCCACGTATTCTCCCTAACGAGGACGAAGATGTGTCCGCTGCGGTTGCGGCAGCATTCCGCAAGTGGGGAATAGTTGTACGCGAGCACTTCGGAGCCATCGAGTTTTTCGAGAAGACACCGAACGGCGTGCGGATGATTTTTGCCAAAGACGGTGGCCGAGAAAGTGCCGAAGCTGCGCTCGCAGTCGTGACCGTGGGGTGGATGGCTAACACCGCGGCGCTAGATCTCCCAACCGCTGGCGTCGAAACCAATCGTCGAGGTTTCGTGCAGGTTGACTCGTACCTGCGGACCTCTGCGCCACATATCTTTGCTGCTGGGGATGTCACTGGGCGCTTGATGTTGGTTCCTCCGGCTATACAAGACGGCTTCATCGCGGCCACCAACGCCGTACGAGGTGCGACGATGACGCTTGATGAGAAAGTGAATCCGATCGGTAGCTTTACCGACCCGGAGTATGCGCAGGTAGGCATGACCGAAACGAAGGCACGGGAAAAACATGATCTCGCGACTGCAATCGTCTACTTTGATTCGACCACGCGGACGATCATCGACGGCCGTACAGCGGGCTTCTGCAAGCTGATCGTCGATCGCGTGACCTATGAAATTCTTGGCTGCCACGTCGTCGGAGAGCGGGCGGTCGAGATCAGTCAGGTAGCGGCGATCGTGATGGCCTCCGGCATGCGCGTGGATGAGCTGGCTCGAATCCCGCTCTCATTCCCCACCTACGCCGGCATAGTAGGCCGCGTCGCCGCGAGCGCAACGCGGCAGCTCAACCTGAAACTCCAGACGGAGAGCATGCCGTGTTAGTTGCCAATGCATTCTCGGTTGGACCGAGCGCCGAAAGTTGCTTCTTCACTCGGAAACGAAGCGGCAGGATGTAGGCTCCTATGGAACTTCTTCAGAAAGCATCGTCAGTCGCCATGCTCGCCTTTGTACTCTGCAGCATGTTGGCGATGGGCTTGAATCTTACAGTCCGTCAAATCATTACACCGTTGCGCAATGTCCGACTCGTCACAGTGTCGTTGCTGGTGAATTTTCTCTTGATGCCGTTTGTGGCCGTCGGCCTCACCACTCTGTTGCGGCTCGACGAACCACTGGGTGTCGGTTTGCTCCTGTTAGGATCGGCGGCAGGCGCGCCGTTCTTGCCGAAATTGGCTCAGATCGCCAAAGCCGATCTTGCCTTCGCTGTGGGCTTGATGGTGCTACTGATGGTTATCACCGTAGGGTATCTGCCGCTCGTCTTGCCGCTATTGCTGCCGGGAGTCTCGGTCAACCCGGCGAAGATCGCCCGTTCGTTGTTTTTGCTGATGTTGTTACCGCTGGCCGGCGCTCTGGCCGTAAAAGCTCAATTCGCAAGCTTCGCCGCGCGCACGAAACCCGTGCTTGATCGGCTTTCGAATCTAAGCCTGATTTTGCTGGTTGTGCTGATCGCCATAGCAAACGTCAACAAGGTATTGGCAGTATTCGGAACGCGCGGCATTCTCGCCGGTCTCCTTTTTATTGCGATTGGTTTTGCCGTGGGGTGGCTCCTCGGAGGGCCGGATACCAACACACGGCGGGTTCTCGCTTTGGGCACCGCACAACGCAACATTGCCGCGGCGCTCGTGGTGGGAAGCCAAAGTTTCAGCGACCCGCAGGTGGTCGTCATGGTGATTGTCGTAGCGACTGTCGCATTTTTGATTCTGATGCCGGCGTCGCGGATGCTCGGCAAACATAACTAAGATTCAGCACGTGGAAGCAATCGCACAAAAACGAAAGGAGATAAAAATGGCAGACACACCGAAACAAAATGACTGGTCGAAACCCGCGGCCATGGCGATCCCGGAAGGGGGATACTTCAAAGATAAAGTAGAGCAGGGTCGGTACGGTCCGATCTTTCCCAAGACGCCGGCGTGCTATGGCTTCTCGATCATCGCGAAACTGATCCCGGGCCGCGAGCCGGTGGTCTACGAGCATGCCAGGAAAATCGAGAGAGCGGTGGCCGAGCAGCCGGACTGCCTCGCGGTGCTCAAGCTACATTATCTACGTTGGCAACTTTTCAAAATTAATGGAGAAACTTACTTTCAGTATCAAGGCATCTTCGACACTGACTTCGACAAATACACCGAGGATGCTGTAGCTCTCTTCTCGGCAACCGGCATCGACACGGTCTTCGAGAATCTCGAAGGTTTTCCCAAGGACTGGAAGACCAACCCGACCGCGTTCGTCAAGTTTGTCCGCGACCACCACCGGCCGAGCTTTTTAGAATACGGGGAATACCCTTACGTGAGTGCAGACG
>JBOHVR010000131.1:0-8012 GCA_050735755.1 Binatia bacterium | reverse complement strand
AACCGGCACAACGCAACCCGGCGACGTTCGCCGCCGGATAACACCTTCACCTGCGTGTCCGGCGGCGGACACCGCAGCGCATCCATGGCCATTTCCAGCCGCGCATCGAGATCCCAGGCATCCTGATGGTCGAGCTTCTCCTGGACCTGGCCCTGCCGTTCGAGCAGCGCGTTCATTTCGTCGTCCGGCATCTCCTGGCCAAACTTGGCGTTGATCTCTTCAAACTCTTTCAGCAGAGCGATAGTCTCCTGTACGGCTTCTTCCACGACCTCGCGGACAGTTCGCGAATCGTCGATTAAAGGTTCCTGCTCCAGATAGCCGACGGTATAGCCTGGGGAGATAACGGCCTCGCCGTTAAACTTCTTGTCCATCCCCGCCAGGATGCGCAGCAGCGACGATTTGCCCGATCCGTTGAGGCCGATCACGCCAATCTTGGCTCCATAGAAATAGGAGAGATAGATGTCCTTCAGAACGGCCTTTTTGTCGTAGTATTTACTGACACCGACCATCGAATAGATAATCTTGTTGGGTTCAGTGGTCATGAATTGGAATTGTGTACCTCCGGGATTGAACGTTGTTAACGCTAACCTGTCAGGTTGGATGGGATTGTGCAAGAAAGCCAGCACGAGGATGTCGAGGCGACCAAAGGCCTTCGCGGTCCCGGCGGCGGCGTTCTTCACCGCTTCGACGCCGGCACTGTCGGCGGGGACGGCCAGGGCTCGGCCACCGCGGGTAAAGCAGCGCTACTTCAACCTTTTAAGAGCGCGAAATCAGAAGGCGACCCGCCATCCGATGCGGACGCTGGCGATCGCCCGGCTCCTGCGGTGGCACGTCTACAGCGTGAACCTGGATTTCAAGAATGCCGGTTGGCTTTACACCGGCCGCCTTTGATGAGCTTGAGGGCCGGCCGCTTTTTGGCCCTCTCGATAATGTCCGGAAGGTCTTGTTTCAGCTTTTCCAATTGGCATGGACTCATCCTCTCAATAATATCCCGAATCCTGAAGTCCCATTTTGCCTCTCGGTAGGCCGGTTCCGTGTCTAGCTTTTGGTGTTCGATATAGTATTGGGCCATCTGAGGAATAAACCGCGATTCATCGCCGGCGGTTTGATCGTACAACGTCATAATGGCTGTACTTGCGAGCTTAGCTTCAACCCTATTCTTCTTTCCATCTGCGTGACGCATGGCCCTCCTCATTCGGCAACACGGCCGGCGGCTTCGGCGGTGTATGGCTGTCCGGTTTCCTGAATCCCCAGGACAGTCTCGAAAGGAACCGTTATGCTGCGCACTAGCTTTGTGGCGCCGGTAGTCAACTCTCGCCAGGTGGCTGCGTTCCTCCACTCCCCATGCCGGACCCCGGTCATTGAAATCTCGCAGTGAACCACGCTGAACGATCTACCATGCACTGTGTGCCACCCATCGTTCAACAGCACCGCGTCAATATTTTGCGGCTCAATCACGACCATCGCGGCTTGCCTCCTATTGCTATCTGCAGGCGTACTTACTTCTTGAATTGTGTGTGGAAATCATCGCGAGGACCGAGCCTGAAAGGGCGGCCCGCAAATCTAATCAGTTGGCCGGCAAATTCACTGTTCAAACGAACTCGCCCTTCAAGCTATCCCAGATCGCTTCCTCGCCGCTATCTTGTTTTACCAATTTGCGATACCTCCGGATGACTTGCTGTTTTCATGCGCAATTGGGCCGTCCCCAGTCAGACGCGCCCGGCAGCTCCGCGCAACCCGCCGTCGAACCGTAGCTGCCCCGCTTCCATTTTCTACCGGCAACTTATGCCGTGGCACGCAGCAAGCCGCCAATTTTCGTTTCACCGATTCTTGTCGGTTGCTTTTCCAGATTCCTTTTTGTCATTGCTTCTTGTTGTTTTATCTTTTGCTTCCGATTCTTATCCTTATCCTTCTTGCCTTTGTCTCCCATTGCGACCTCCTGTTTTTCCCCGTCGTTCGACCCGCCTTTGTCTGCCAAGACCCGAAAAGCGCCGCTGGTTCCCCGCCGCTGCGATTTGACTTCGCCGACACGTGAGGCCGGCCGGCAAACCCCTAGTCGATTGGGTTCCCGTTGACCAGAGAGTGGAAGTGAATCGCTCCCCGATGTTTTTAGACGTTATCGGCAAAATGCCTGGCGCACACCTGGGCAACTCCAGTTTCGGGTTTCTCGTCGCCCGGCATCGTCGCCCAACCCTGCTCCTCTATAAAGCGGCCTTTGTCCCAGGAATCTTGTTTCTTCATCTGGTTGAGTTTGTTGCGCTTCTGCGAGTCCTGGTTAATCTGTGCGACGCAAATCGACCCCAAGCGCGCGGCGACAGCATTTGCCGCGAGCTCCTTAGCCATTGCATCGGCAGTACCGCCGGTAACCCAGCCGGCCCAGTTGAAGCCGATTATTGCCAATACCACCGCGCCTCCGACGGCACTCCACAAGCCCAGTTTAATTTTTTCCCAATCCATTAGACACCTCCTTATGAAAGTTTGGAACGCCGGTTTAATTCCCCGCAAGCGTGACAAATCCAGTAGTCCGAATATTGTTTCGCGACGGAGAATTCTTCACAAACCCGACACTGACGATGGCGGCACCAACTACAGTCGCCGCTGCCGATGGTTTCCAATACGCGCCGGGCCTTTGCCCATGCCCGTTTTGGGGAACCGGCTACGATCAGGAAAACTCTCTTGTTGTCCGCTCCGTTGTAGTTCTGCGTCACCCGCTGGATAACTCGCCCTCGCACATCAACCGCAAAAAAAGCCATATTAACTTTCTTACTTCGGAGGAGCCTTGCTCTCAGTCAGTAATTTCGGAGTCCTTTTTGATTTTTATACTGCGCTGAGGTGGCAGCAATTGCTGTCTAATATTGAACAATCTTCGAAAGAAATTCGTGCGGGCGCGCCGGGCGGCTTCACCCGGGGGTCCGTCGAAAGCTGAGGCACCCATGGAGCGGCCACCAACCCTGCCATAGCACCGAAATTGTTCCACTTCCACTCCGCTACCCTGCCTTTTGTCTTCACCCGTAACGGATTCAAGACAATGTACCGGCAAGGTTTCCACAGCCGGGCGTCCTTCTCCACCAAGATCTTTTTAAACCGACCCTGATAAGTGCCCCAACCGCTCGTCTCTACCCTTAAATGGCTGCGTGAATGCTCCGTTCAGTTGGCGCATCCTAAGGACAGATGGCTTTGCGAGTCTCAACAAGCCTGTGGGAGTGATTGTTCATCATAGCCATGACAAACCCACCCGAAGTGTGACACCACCTGAGGTACCGAGGAATAACTTGCGGAGTCGACCGCAGCCGGCTCCCGTCAGGTTTCGTCCGCGGTGTCATTCAACAACATCCGCAACTGTTCGGCGCGACTCATACCCCCGGCTTCGAGGCTGGCGGCGAACGCCGAACTCGCCCCAACCAGCGGCGCGACGTCGCATTCTAGAAAACGCAAGCGCTCGGTTCCCGTTTCGTGAATCAGGTCAATGCGTGCCGCCCAGTCGACCCCAAAGATCCCGGCGATTTCTCGCGCCGTACGGCGCACCCGCTCGGCAAGGCCGGCGTCGGCGAGCGGCGCGTGGCCCGGCCGCAGCAGATACTTGCGCAGGAAAGAGTACGGCGTTGCCTCGGGCAGGAGAATCCGTAGGGGCATTCCGGCCCGGTCGCGAAATACGGCGACGGTCAGCTCCGCCCCGCGCACGTACTGCTGCGTGATATAGCCTTCGGTTTGGGCGCGCGCGGGAATCGGACCGTCCCGGAGGAGCCGTACGCCGATCGAATCGGACCCGCGCCGGGGCTTGAGCACCAGCGGAAACGGCATCGTCCCGGCCTCGCTGGCGAGCGCGGTTGCCGGGCAGTCCACACCGTTCGCAGTCGCGATGCGGTGTGCCTCGTACTTGTCGTAGCAGCGTTCCACGACTGCGGCGCCGGGCCCGCGAAAGGGCCTCCCGGCGCGCGTCAGCGTTTGCACGGCGGAGAGCATCACCGGGTCGGAAACCCGCAGCAGGAGCAGCCCGGTGGGTAGGCCTGAGATCGAATCATCCCGGAATCGCACGAGCCGTACCGCATGCCCCGCGCGCCTCAATTCCTCAGCGAAAGAGCGCGCTTCGGCCCGATGGATCCAGGCGAGCGGATGCGGGCGCCAGGATTCGCGAAGGACGGTGACGTTCAAGGACACCTCCGGCGAAAAAACGCTTCCCCCGCGCGGCTTCAGAGACTGTCGTTGGCGCACTCATGCGCAAGCCGGTTGGCAGGGTTTTTCCGAACTTCAGGAGAAGGGTTCGAACTCGCTGTTGGTAATCTTTAAGAGACTACGCCTACGCCGCTCCAGAACCCTTATAAGGTTAGAGACGATCTGGTTGTGTGAAGCTGAGCCGACTATCGATGCGGTCGCGCGCGAATCGACGCAAATAGTCTTCCGCCTCTATGCTGGTGTTGAAACTTCGCTGGCTGCTGAACGTGACATTGTGTCCGTCATCAAAGTCTATCTGACCTTTCCAGGTCCAACAGTATGTGTTTGGATCTTTCCGAACTACCCCAACGAAGGCCTGGTTGCGGTGAGAATCCTTTATCTTGTATCTTGAACGATCTTCGCCATTAGTATTCATGTAATCACTGTAGTGTTTAACCAGCGCCATAGCAAACATTATTTCACGGCCGGCATATCTGAGTGAGAGCACCACGGCCACACGCTGCCCCGCTGTGACCGGGACGTCCCCTGGAGCCTAAGTCTCGCGCGAGCGGCTGCGCGCCAATAGAAGTCATTAACGTCCGCTGTCAACCGAACTCTCCGGATTCTGCGGTGAACCCGGTGCGGCGGCAGGCCGCGGAGTCTCGGCCGGCGTATAAACGCTCATGAAGAAGCTTAGGATTATACCGATAACCATTAGCCCCAACGCCACAGCGAACGCGTACCAGATTGAATCGGCCAATACGGATACCAATTTCGGCAGCAGCTCGGGAGGGATTTGCGCGCGAGTGGCCGGCTCGAGAAGATTCTGCGGATGGGCGAGTTTATGCATCAACGCAGGAGACAGTCCGTTTTGCGCCGCCACGCCAAGCCGGCTTAAGCCCCCTTGCATATGGTTCAAGAGCACCATCCCCATGAGGCTTACAGCAAAAGCTCCGCCGAACGTGCGAAACAGCATAACCGTGGAGGTGGCAACGCCGATTCGATGCGTCCAGACCGCTGTTTGAGCGGCTACGAGCGTCGTGAGATTAGCCAACCCCATGCCGATGCCGATCATCGCGGCGCTGATCAACACGGTGATGATTCCGACCTGGCCTGTGGCGACGACGAAGAATGCAAAGCCAAGCGCGAGGAGAATCATTCCCGCGGCGCTGACAAACCGATAGCCTAGCCGATTGATCAATTGTCCGGCCAGTAAGCTTCCCACCGTCCAGCCCAGGCTCAGCAACAAAAGGACCATCCCTGCGCGCGATGGCATGAGCCCGAGGACTCCCTGGAGGTACAATGGAAGATAGCTGACGGCCCCGAAGACGCCCATCGAAGCGAGCGCGGCAATACCGGCGGAAGTTCTAAATAGACTCAGCTGAAAGAGATCGAGGGGGATGATCGGCTCTTCGGCCCGCCGCTCGATGAAAAAAAAGACGGCCATTACCAGCGCGGCCATGGCGATGATGCCGGCAGTTGCGAAATTCAACGGCTGCATGGAGTGAGCGTTCTTCGCCAGCGCGTAGAAGAGAAGCAATAGCGCGAGCAACAGAGCGGCGGAGCCTTTGAGATCGAGTTTGGGCGCGCGTCGTTCGCCTTGTTCTTCCTCGAGTCCAACGACAATGAACGCGACGGCGACGGCGGTGATAGGCAAATTGACAAAAAAGGCCCAACGCCAACTCGTGTGCTCCACAATCAGCCCTCCGGCCAGCGGACCGAGTATCGAGGCGATCCCCCAGATGCTGCTGATGATTCCCTGCATTTTGGCGCGCATCGCCGCGGGAAAGAGGACGCCGACGACGATGAAAGCTAACGCATAGATGGCGCCGCCGCCGAGACCCTGGATGGCGCGGAAAACCACCAGCATCTCCATGCTTTGAGCGGCGCCGCAGAGCGTCGATCCGACAACAAAGACGCCGATACCAATGAGCATGAGCTGGCGGCGGCTGAATAGATCGGAGAGCTTGCCGAAGAGCGGAGTCGTCAGCGCCGAAGTGAGCATGTAGATCGAAAAAACCCAACTGTAAAGCTCCAAGCCGCCGAGCTTGGCAACGATGGTTGGCATGGCCGTGCTGACGATCGTCGCGTCGATGGCGAACAAAAAGATGACCATCATGACGCCGGTGACGGCCAAGTTGCGTTTTGCCGCCGCAGCCGGCGCCGATTCTTGTGCGAAGCTCACGTTGGGTAAATCCGGCGGTGTGCAGTCAAAGGGATAGGCGCGAACCGTCACTCCAGGACCTGAGCTAGTCGCGTTCGGGATCAGACCCTCTATATCTAAGCACCTTTGCTAAGCCTCTCGGACTTCTTCACTGCCTTGAACCCTGATGGATGAATGGTGCGACCCAGCTCCGACACCCAACGATTGAAGACAGGGGCGCATAACTTTAAAGATCGCCAACCGATCGAGTTGAACAGAGGGAATAAAGAGATTTATTCTTCGCGGGGCGTCGTTGCGTCTCTATCCAGGCTTTACAGCGCGATCATTTCAATCCGGTGGATTTCTTCGGCGGAGAGTGCGAGCTGTTCGGCTTGGAGGTCCTCTTTCATATGTTGTTCGCTCGTGGTTCCGGTCAGCGGGAGCATCCCGATTTGCATGGCAAACCGAAAAATGATCTGTGCTGGACCCGTCCCTAACCGTTTGGCGATTGTCCGGATTTCCGGATCAGCAAGCGCTTCTCTATTGGCGGTTAACAGCGAAAAGCCTTGGTAGATGATGCCATGGGATCGGCAAATCTCCCTAACCTCTTTGTCCCATGCGAGCGCGGCATAACAGCGGTTTTGCACCACCATGGGTTTAACATTCGCCTGTTCACAAAGCTGTGTGAGTTGCCCGGCCGTGACATTGCTGATGCCGATCATTTTGGTCTTCGTTGATTGATAGAGACCTTCCATGGCCGCCCACACCTCCCAATCCGCTTTCCCCAAGCCCCGCCTCTGATACGGTCCGTGTAAGACATAGGAGTCCACATAGTCGGTGCAGAGGTGAGTCAACGAGCTGTCAAAGGACTGTTGTACCTGGGCGGTGAGATCGGCCGCGGGATCGTAGGGAGTATGACCGCCCTGGCCTCCAACCGGAGTAAACTTGGTCTGGAGAAACAGGGTCTCTCGCTTGATCCCCTTCTTTCCTAGCGCCTGCAAGGCTTCACCCACCAGGGCTTCCTGGTAATGGATCAGTTGATTCGCCGTGTCGATGGCCCTGAAGCCCGAAGCCACTGCTAATTGCACCAGATGCGTAGTGGCCTCTTTTTTCCAGGCCGTGCCATAAATAAAAGAGGGAATCGGAACGCCGTTATAGGCTGTGAAGGTCATGCTGTTTTCTCCATTCGTTTACGGTACCCGAGTACTGCAATTGTACCCACTAGCCGTCGTCAACACCAGAAAGGGTTCCTACCCGAACTATGAGCTATCACTACATTTTCACACTTTCGGAGTTGCGACAACGTGGAAATAAGCCGTTTCGACCTTTCGGAAACTTCCGCAAGGTCGAAGGGTGGGGTTTTTCTTTTTCCTTTTCTGTCTTGCCACCCAGTTAATCCTTTTTTATGCTTTATTGTTTACTCCCAGGGCTTTTGCGTTTTTACTGGGATTCTCGAACTGCAGCGAAAACAGGAGGAATGGATGAAAACGATTATCGTTGATTCGGACCTACTCTATACGCATATGGCTCCGAATGATGATTCGTCACAGCGAACGTTTCTACATTTATTGACGGGCCAATTAGAGACGGTGCGCGGTGACGTAAAGCACGATTCGAACTGGATTGAGATTCCCAGACCAACGTCAGACGACCTCTATCGATGGTTTGATGAATTCTTGGCAAAAAAGGGCCATCCAAGTTTTTATTCCCATAACAT
>JBOHVR010000130.1:0-4549 GCA_050735755.1 Binatia bacterium | reverse complement strand
GTATAGGGTCACGCCTGCAGAAGCAGATGAAAAAGCGATGAAAGTTGGACTGATCGGGCTGCGTGGTTCCGGAAAAACGACGGTCTTTAACATGCTGACGGGCCTTGAAGTCAAGGTCGGAGAATTCCGCGGTGACAAAGATGAAGTACACCTGGGTGTCATCAAGGTTCCTGATCTGCGCGTTGATCGCTTGGCGGCGATTTTCAAGCCCAAGAAAACGACCTACGCTGAGATTCAGTTTGCCGACTTCCCACCGCAAGCCAAGGAAAGTCCGACGACGGGCGCGACGTTGCTGAGCCAGATGCGCGAGGTGGAGGCCATCGCGCTCGTGTTGAAAGGATTCGAATCCGATTCAAAGCCTTTGAAGGACCTGGACGAGCTGTTGACGGAAATGGTTCTGGCCGATCTCGCGGTGGTGGAGAATCGCTTGAATCGGTTGAAGAAAGAAAAGGGAAAAGAGGGAGAAGGCCGGATTTTACAGCGCTGTCAAGAAACGTTGGAAAAAGGAACGAGCTTGCGGCCTTTGTCTTTCACACCGGATGAAGAGAATCTTCTTTCAGGATTCGGATTTCTAAGCCGAAAGCCGGCCCTCGCGCTCTTTAACGTAAACGACGAGCAGGCGGGAAAAGATCTCCCCGCGGAATACGCGCATGAGATCGAGGAGCGCGGAATTGAGGGTTTCGCCGTGGCCGGCAAGTTGGAAATGGAAATCGCTCAATTAAACGAAGCCGACCGGGAAGCCTTTCTCCAAGAAGCCGGTCTCAAGGAAACCGCGCGCGCGCGATTTATTCGCGCCTGTTATCATCTCCTCGATCTGATCAGTTTCTTTACGACCGGAGAAGATGAAGTTAAAGCGTGGACCATCAGGAGGGGAACTCCGGCACGGAAAGCCGCGGGAAAGATTCACAGCGATATCGAGCGCGGTTTTATCCGGGCAGAAGTCGTTACCTATGAAGACTTCATCACCTTGGGAAGCGAGGTCAAATGTAAAGAGGCGGGGAAACTCCGGCTCGAAGGCAAAGACTACACGGTTCAGGACGGCGACATCATCCATTACCGGTTCAATGTTTGAACTTCTTCCGGATAAAGGGACTGCGCCGCTTTTGGAGAGCGACGATTGACGATAAGATCTTGAGCCAATCAGTTAATCTCTTCCCCTCGGCGGGGGCAGATTCAGATGGGGGTAGGCATGAAGACTCTTATTCAAGGCGGTTTTGTCGTTGGCTTTAACGACAAAGAGCACGAGATCCTGAAGGAGGGCGTGGTTGTTTTTGAGAACGACCGGATTTTGCATGTGGGGAAACAATACGCCGCTCCGGTTGATAGAACAATCGATGCGCGCGGCTGCCTTGTCTCGCCGGGATTTGTCGACACCCATCTGCACTCAGGCGGCAATGCCTCGGACTACCTGCTTAGCGATTCGACTAAACTGGACTTCTTCGCAACGAATTATCTCGCGCACGGCGGCCCGACCCGAGAGGGAGCGAAGTTTGCCCACCTGAAGGAAGTAGACATAGGCCAACGGTTTTCGCTGATTCACGTACTAAAGAGCGGCGTCACGACGACTCTGGATGTCGGGGGTCCGGGACGCGAGCCCGAACGGTATGTTCAAATGGTGGATGAGGTGGGAATACGGTGCTACACGGGACCGAGATACATGAACGTCGACTTTTATCACGATCGTGACGGGCGTCTGGAGTACGATTGGAGCGATGAGAGAGGCAAAGAAGGGCTGAAGGTAGCGGCCGCATTCGCCAAAAAACATCATGGCGCAGCCAATGGGCGAATTCAAACTATGCTTTTCCCGGGTCACGTGGACTCCTGCACGCCGGAACTTTTGCGAGAGACCCGAACGGCTGCCAAGGAGCTTGGGGTGCGTGTCCAGATTCACGCCACGATCAACCTTTTCGAATTTCATACGGTCATGCGCCTCCATCGCTGTACGCCGATTGAGCTGCTACGCAAGATTGGCTTTCTCGATCCGGAGGTTTCTCTGGCCCACTGCATTTTTATCAGCGGCCATAGCTGGCTCGCGTATCCCTATGGAGATGATCTTAAGATCATCTCCGATTCCGGCGCCTCCGTGGCTTACAGTCCGCTGAAATACTTAAAACTGGGTATCGTCATGGAATCCTTCGATAAGTATGTGAAGGCCGGCATCAACATGGCGATCGGCACAGACACTTTTCCGAAGGACATTATTTCGGACATGCGCTACGCCGCACTGGGTTCCCGGATCGCGGAGAAGAGCTTTATCGCCGGCCATCCGCGCGACGTTTATAACGCGGCTACACTCGGGGGCGCAAAGCTGGTCGGCAGAGAGGACCTGGGCCGCCTACGAAAGGGAGCCAAGGCGGATATCGCAATCATAAATCTCAAGGATATCGCATTCGGCGCGGTTCGCGATCCCATCAGATCACTCGTGGAAACGGCGGTAAGTCGCGACGTACGCGCAGTTATCGTGGACGGCGAGACGCTGGTGGACAACGGCAAGTATCTCCGTATCGATGAAAACGAGCTGCTCGAAAAGCAGCAGGTCAAAGGCGAGCACGTGTGGGACAGCGTTCCCAAATGGCATTGGACCGGAAAGAGCGTGGACGAGGTTGTGCCGCCGGCGTTTAAGATAATCTAAGTCTAAAGGTAGCCGAGTGGAAAGGCTCGAGTCTCTTATGGTCGCCTATCCCTTGCCTCCATTGCCCCAAAATCTTATGGGTTGCACCATCTTGTTTGTTCCTACGCCACCGGTTGTTTCTCGATGAGGGCTTGCAGCTTTTCGACCAACGCCCGGATCTCGTCAAACCCTTTCTGCCAAAAGGCTGCGTCGTGAATGTTCACGCCTAAAGGTTTGAGTAGCTCCTCGGGGCTGGCGGAACCGCCGGCTTCAAGAAGGGCCACGTACTTGGGTATGAAATTCTTTCCCTGTTCTCGGTACATGCGGTAGAGGGAAAGAGTCAATAGCTCGCCGAAAATGTAGCTGTAGCAATAAAACCGGCTATGGATGAAATGGGGGATATAAGACCAGCCCCAACGGTAGGCTTCATCGATTTCCACAGCGCCGCCATAGTATTTCTTATTGGCTGCGATCCAAAAATCACCGATAGCTGCAGGCGTAAGCCTGGCTGCACGCCTGCCGGCAAAGACCGACTGTTCGAAACGAGTCAGCACATTCTGCCGGTAGACGGTCGCGAAGGTGTCTTCGAGCTTGCCAGTAATGAGGGCAAGTTGCACTTCCGGCGCGGTCTCACGCTCCAGAAGGTAGTCGAAGACCAACATTTCGCCAAAAACCGACGCCGTCTCCGCCGTCGTGAGCGGCGTATCATAGTTGAGAAAGCTTTGTTTGCGGCTGAGGTAACCATGGAGACCATGCCCCAGCTCGTGGGCGACAGTCATTACAGTCCGGAGATCGTCGACGTAGTTGCACAGGATGTAGGGGTGGAGTTGAGGAGAAGGGGAGGCGCAGAAAGCGCCGCCGCGTTTGCCCTTGCGGATCTCCGCATCGATCCAACGCTTGGCGAAAAACTCGTCCGCGATAGCGCCAAAGGCTGGGGTAAAAGCGCCAAAAGCATTGAGAATGATTTCTCGCGCGCGCGCGAAGGAAAGTTCCGGGAGAGCCTTCCCGACGGGCGCGTACTGATCGAACAGGGCAATCTGCGAAAGGCCGAGAAGTCGCGCCTTAAGCTGGAAATAATCCTGCGCAATACCGTAGTTTGCTTCCGTCACGTCCATCATGAGGGCAACCGCTTTTGCATCGATTTCGTTTGCCAGATGACGTTCCAACATTGGGTCTGGGTAATGCCGCAACCGGTCCATGGTCAGATGATCCTGAAGCAAGGTATCGTAGATAAAAGTCAGTACCTGGCCTTGTGTCGATAGCTCCGCGAAGAGGGTCTTCCAGGCCTGCTCTCTCACCGCGCGGTCAGGGCGGTAGAGGCGAGACAAGATTTCGCTCAAAGTCAGCTCGCTTTGTTTTCCTTCCTCTTCGAGACGAAACGTGAGTGAAGAAGTGATTTCGGAGAAAAGACGCCCGAACGCGCTTCTTCCCGTCATCTCCTTTTCGTTGACGATCTTTTCCTCGGCCTCCGTGAGTTTATGCGGCCGGAAGTAGCGCGCAACCTGCAGGTAATGGCGATACGGTTCCAAGGCCGGGTCTCGGATCAGTCGCTCGGCCGTCTCATTATCAAGCTCCATCCATTCCAGATGAAAAAAAAGCGTGAGATTCCGGATCTCGGTTACGCGTTGCTCGACTCTCTGTTCCAGGTTTTGATACTCGGGAGCCAAGGAATCAGCGGCGTACAGCAGGCTTGAATAGGTTGCGACGCGGCTGATTGTCTCTTCGATCTGCTCGAGCTCTTTCAAGATTTCGAGCAGATGCGCGGCATTTGAGCCGTGGGTGGCCAAAGTGTTACGAAAACGCGCAAAGGCTTCTGCACCTTTCCGGCATGTATCGAGACTTGCTTCGATCCGCGGATCCGTATGAGCTGAGAAGAGATCGCTCAGGTCCCAACGAGTCCCTGGCGCGCTACCGGGTGTGGGTTCTGCTTCTGGCATG
>JBOHVR010000129.1:0-4627 GCA_050735755.1 Binatia bacterium | reverse complement strand
CGCCTATCCGGTTATTAACTCAGGGCGGCGCGGTGAAACTTCTTCAGATGCGTTGGCGCGCGTCGAAGCCGACGTGTTGGCGCACAATCCCCGGCTGGTGATCGTCCTTCTCGGCGGCAACGATTTTTTGCAGCAAATTCCCCTGGAAGAAACAAGGATCCATTTGGGAGAGATCATCCGTCGGATTCACGAAGGAGGCGCGATGGTCGTCCTGGTCGGCATGCGGTTGGGCCTGTTCACCGATGAATACGGTCCGCTCTACAAAGAGATGGCGGAGAAGCATCGCGCTTTGCTGATTCCCGAAGCACTGAAAGGAATTCTTTCCGACCCTCGGTTGCGGAGCGATCCGATCCATCCGAATGCCGCCGGATATCGCCTTCTAGCGAAAACAATCCTCGACTCAATCAAGCCTCTGCTGGCCGAAGCCGATCGCAACCGGAATTAGAGCGACCTGCCGGGGTCGGACTGTGCGCGTGTCATGACGGAAAGGATGACAGGACACGAAGAAGCATGTTAAGCCTGGAAGGAGAAAGGTCAAACCGCAACGTGGGACAGCTAGACGGAAAAGTCGCTCTCGTCACCGGAGCAGGCCGGGGTATCGGCAAGGCCATTGCGATGGCCTATGCGCGCGCCGGAGCCAAAGTGGTTATTTGCGCGCGGACACAGCCGGACTTGAAGCGCACAGCGCAGGAAATTCAGTTGGCCGGCGGCGAGCTGAAGTGGCGGGTGGCGGACCTTACAAAGCCGCGTGCTGCGCAACGTGTCGTGCGTTTCGCAGTAAGTCGTTATGGCGCGCTGGATATCATGGTCAACAATGCCAGCATTCTTGGCCCTCGTGTGCCGCTTGTTGAGTATCCTTTGTCCGCTTGGGAAGAGGTTATGCGGTGCAATCTGACCGCGATCTTTCTGCTATGCAGAGAGGCCTTGAAAATCATGATTCCTCAAGAGAAGGGATCGATTATCAATGTGTCTTCAGGGGTAGGCAGAATCGGACGAAGCCGATGGGGGGCCTATGCGGTGTCGAAGTTCGGAGTGGAGGGTTTGACGCAGGTGCTGGCCGACGAGGTCAAGGAAAAGAAGATTCGCGTCAATACCGTTAATCCGGGAGGGACAAGGACTGCGATGCGCGCTCAAGCCTACCCTCAGGAAGACCCGCAGACCCTTCCTACGCCAGAGGAGATCACCGGAATTTTCCTCTACCTCGCATCAGAGGCGTCCAAAGGAGTGACCGGAAAGTCATTTGACGCGCGTGACTGGCTCAAGAAATCTCGTTGACGGAACTGAGCTTTGCTATTATAACACGTCGTCAATGAACCCATTGTGGGGAAGGGAGGTCGGGCATGACAAAAGAATATTGGATCGCCATTTCTGCGGCGGCTCTCATTCTGGGCTTTCTTGTCGGCTACATGATTTGGGGTTCGAGCGCGGGAAGGGTGCCGGAGATGGAGAAAGAGCTGAGTGCGGTGCAGGCACAATTAGCCGAGGCAAAAAAAGTTTCGGCGAAACTGGAGAGTAATCTAGGAAAAATTTCCAACGAAAAACTCAATCTGGAAAAGGAGAACGCGGAGCTTAAGGAAACTATCGAGAAGACGAGCAAGGGCCGGAGGTGATTTCTCGATGGGTGCGTATCCATTCTGATTCCTCTTTCATGGCTCTCGCGGTTTCTTCGGCCAAGGGCCAGGAATTGAAAAAAAATCAAGATCGGCTACCCGGCGATTGCGTTCTTTACCGAATTGGCGAAGCGGTATCCATCCTCTTAAGGAATTGTGGCCGAAAGGTATTTCGTTTTTCATGAACCAGACAATTGGCGAGCGCTTTCCGGATCTTGAATTGCCGGATCACGACGGCCAGAAGGTCAAGCTTTCAGAGATCGCGGGCAAGTTTCCCCTTATCGTCGTCTTTTATCGCGGGTACTGGTGAGGCAAGTGCCAGGTGCAGTTGCGCCTGTTAACTGAATTTCAAAAGGAGCTCGCAATCAACTACTGCAAGCTCTGCGTGATCAGTGTCGATCCGCCGGAGGTGAATGGTGCCTTGAGGGCCGGACTGGGCGCCAGCTTTCCTTTTCTAAGCGATGAGGACCGCCAGGTTGTGCACCAGCTTGATATCGTGGAGACCTCCAAGTCGCGCGGAAAGACGGCGATTCCCTATGCCTTTTGCTTAATGCCGGACCTCACGGTCCATAACATTTACTGCGGGTACTGGTATGTGGGCCGTCCCACGGTGGAGGAGCTGCGCCGGGACCTGCGCGAAATGATGAAAAAGTGCCGTAGCGATTTTGATCCGCAGGCATGAGACGAGTTTGCATCGAGGATCAGCGCTGAGTAAGGCTTGCAAAGCCGCGGGCCAGTGGATATCCTCAATGATGGATTGTGAAGCCAAGCGATGAGTCCCGAGGAAATTAGAACGACCCTGGAGCAAGCGCTTCCCGGAGCCATAATTCATGTGCAGGATCTCACGGGAGGAGGGGACCACTTTCAGGTCATTGTCGTGTCGGAGTCGTTCGCTGGGAAGGGGCTTATCGACCAGCATCAAATGGTTTACGGTGCCTTGACAGAGGCAATGGGAAGCGAACGCATTCACGCTCTGGCGCTCAAAACGTTCACTCCGGAGCAGTGGGAGCGTTACGGCGCTTAATCAGGAGGAGATGTTCCATGGCAAGCAAGACGCAGGAGCAAATTGATCAGCAGGTAAAGCAAAACAAGATCATGCTCTACATGAAGGGAAATCCTGAGTCGCCCATGTGCGGCTTCTCGGCGCGCACGGTCGAAATTCTAGAATCGTATGGATATCCCTTTGAAACGGAAGACGTGCTGCAGGACCAGGGAGTCCGCGAGGGCATCAAGCAATACAGCAACTGGCCTACGATCCCGCAGGTCTACATCGCCGGAAAATTCATAGGCGGCTGTGATATTGTCAACGAGCTGCACGAGCGTGGCGAGCTGGAGCCGTTGCTCAAGGCGGCTTTTGCGAAGTAGAGCGCTCGCTTCACGCTGCGCAGGCCTACTCCGCAGAAAGAGGCGATTAAAGCCCTCGTTCAGTCTTCTCGACGCAGAGGACTATCCGTTCTTCTTTTGATCATGTTGCCCAGTCCGCAGGAGCCAGTTGCCATGGTCAGAAATCTAAGAATTGCGAACGTTTTGCTGGGCCTGTTAATCGTGAGTTCCTGCTCGGGCATGGGCCTTTTCTCCGGGGCCGAATCTGAGTTTGAACAGGGGCTCGCTTTGTTCAACCGCGGTCGCTACGAAGAAGCCATTCCACATTTCGAACGTGCCATCGATAAGGATCCGGATTTCGCTCAGGCCCATCTGTATTCGGGCCGATCGCATTTGAGTCTAGGACGCTGGCGCCGGGCGGTGCCGCCGTTGCGCACGGCCTACCGCCTGGCTCCCGAGGCGACGAAAAGAGAGGTTTTGGATTTCCTCGTGGATGCCCTTCTCGGCGTGGCGGTCTCGGACAGCAGAGAAAAAAGCTTTGATTCCTCGATTCGCCATCACAAAGAGATACCCGATTTACACCCGGGATCGGACCGGGCACAAAAAGAGTTGCGCGTGCCGCGCAATTCCTAGTCCAGAGCCGTTTCCCCGGCGTACCAACCTGCTTTTCGCAACAACAGTTTAGGGTTCAGCCGGGGGAATTCCCCGTGACTGCGCCTTTCTCCCTTGTTCATCGCGGCTCAAGCGCAATCTTTTTATTTGTCTCTTTAGGGATTTATAATACCAACCCGAACTGCATAAGGGCGCTGAAGCCAAGAGAGGAGTAGATAGTATGCGGCTCAACGACAAAGTCACGATAATTACAGGCGCAGGACATGGTATCGGTCGGGCCTACGCGCGGCGCTTTGCCGATGAAGGAGCCCGCGTGGTCATCGCGGAGATTGACGCTCCCGCGGGAGAACGAGTCGCGGCAGAAATAGCCGTAGCGGGCAAGTCGGCCTGGGCGCGGGCAACCGACGTCACTCAATTTGAAAGCATTCAAGGACTTGTCAGGGACACGCTGAAGCGCTTCGGCCGTATCGACGTGCTGCTGAACAACGCGGCCATCTACGTCACGCAAGCCCTTACAAAATGCCAGCTCGAGGACCTTTCCGTCGAAGAATGGGACAACGTGATCGAGGTAAACTTGAAAGGGGTATTTCTTTGCTGCAAGGCCGTTATCCCGGTCATGAAGGGCCAGCGTAGCGGAAAAATCATTAACGTCGCTTCGGGGACGTTCTTTCATGGCACGGGCAACATGCCCCATTACACAACCTCGAAGGGCGGCGTGGTCGCGATGACACGGGTTTTGGCAAAGCAATTGGGACCCTGGGACATCAACGTGAATTGCCTCACGCCGGGCTCAACGATGAGCGAAGAGGAGATTACGGATCAGGTGCGGAAGCGACGTGAGGAAAGCTCGCGGCAGCGCGCCTTCCAGAGAATCGAGGTTCCGGACGATATCACCGGGACGGCATTGTTCCTCGCGAGTTCCGATAGCGATTTCATGACAGGGCAGCTCCTGGTGGTGGATGGGGGCGGGATTCTGCACTAAGGGACTCGGGACCGAAAGCCCGTTCTGTTCAGGTCAGATATTCGAAGAGCTCGCAAAAATTCCAAATTCGCTTTACCCGGGGGTGAGCGAAGGACTGATT
>JBOHVR010000128.1:0-1784 GCA_050735755.1 Binatia bacterium | reverse complement strand
CCTTTCTCCTTTGCTCTCAAGAAAGTTGCTATCGAGAACTCGCCGACGTCGAATTCCTCTTCGGCAAACCGGTGGTGGCGCTCGCCGGAAGAGACAAAGTCATAAGTCATTTGCAGCTCATAGCCTTCGAGAGTGACTTTTCCCTCGATCAGTGCTCGCGTTCGCGGATGATCCGGTATACCTAGTGTTATCTTTGGTTTGTTAGACATAACCGTTCCTCCTTGGACGGCACGGCAATGTACTTATCAAAGATGGGCGCGACAGAAAACCGCATGGAATTCCCTTTGGCGCTGCAAGTCTGGGTCTGCCGTTCTTTAATTCTGCCTTTTTATTTTTACTTTTTACATTTTTCTTCCTCTTGACGCCCAGGTTCAGTTTGGCCTAGTTTGGGGCAATTCCATCGGATTGCTCGTCAGGGGAGGAAAAATATGTACGATCTGGTCCTGAAGAACGGACGAATCTATGACGGCTCGGGGCTGCCATCTTTCATCGCTGATGTCGCGGTCCGAAACGGCCGCATCGAAGGGGTCGGACGGATTGATGATGCTGCCGCTCAAACCATCGATGCCGACGGGCTCGCCGTTGCGCCCGGCTTCATCGATTTTCACACGCATTTCGACGCCCAGCTTCTCTGGGATCCTCTGGCGTCCTCATCCAACGAGCACGGCGTCACGACCGTTGTAACGGGTAACTGCGGGCTCACGCTCGCGCCTTGCAAGCCGGAAAGCCGAGATGCGCTGATCGGTACCTTCGTCCGGGTTGAGGCCATGCCGCGCGACGCGCTTCAGGCAGGAATCCCCTGGGAGTGGACGACACACGCAGAGTACATGAAGTTCTTGGAAAAAACGCCGAAGGGCTTGAACATCGCCACGCTTGCCGGACATTGCGCTGTTCGCCAGTACGTGATGGGCGAAGATAGCGTGGAACGCGAGGCCACCGAAGCCGAAATTCAGCACATGGAGAAGATCGTACGCGAGAGCCTGAATGCAGGCGCCTTTGGATTTTCCAGTAATTACAACCAGAGCCACTACCGTGAAGACGGCAAGCCGGTCCCCAGCAGGCTCGCCAGCTTGGATGAAATTGAACGGTTGTGTCTCACGGTCGGCGAAAGCCAGCGCGGAGCCGTTCAGTTTACGCACGGCGCGTTCGCAACACCGGAGCTCATTGAGCGGTTGAGCCATCGTTACAACGAAATCGCCAAGAACACCCGCCGCCCGCTGATCGGGGAAAGCATTCGTCAACGATGGAGCGAACCCGATCTATGGCGGAAGCAACTAAACGACGTCGAAGAGAGTTTCCGCCAGGGCGCCGCAACCTATGCAATGACGACAACCCGCCCGTCTCTTAGACGTTGGACACTCAAGAACGCGAATAGATTTGATGAGATGCCCACCTGGAAAAAACTTATGTCTTTGCCGTTGGAGATACGCATACCAGAGTTCCGCAATCCCGACACGCGGGCAAAAATGGCTTGGGAGGCGGTAGAAGACGACCGGCCGATCAGTTTCTCGCGCCGCTGGGATCTGGTCTTTGTGCGGCAGGTGACCGACCCGAAGCATAAGCAGTTTGAAGGCGATAGCATCCAGCAACTGGCCCGGTCACAGGGAAAATCGATCATCGATGCCTTACTCGATTTGGCTCTCGCAGAGAATCTTGAGACGACCTTCCAAGATTCTATTGCTCAAGGCGACGAGAAAGCAGTGGGTGAGATCTTTCGCAGCCCATACGTGCTGCTCGGCCAATCGGACGCCGGCGCGCATGTGGCAAACAACGCAGGGTTTGGT